>DAORUG010000139.1:0-8050 GCA_035433125.1 Flavobacterium sp. | reverse complement strand
CAATTTATAAATATTGGTTTCCAAAAGGTCTGAATCATTGTCTTCGCAAATCAGAAATTGGATTTCAGTTTCGGTCTTATTGTAAAATGTTAATCCTTCGAATTTATGATTGTCGGAGATTTTTTGTGTGAATTCGATTTCGAAAGTTTGGCTGTCCATTCTTCCAATTAGGCTTCCCAGTATTTCGCCATCATCGTAAGTGGAAGTGGTGTCTTCGGCTGTGGCCAAAAAATAAATTTTGTCCTCGACCAAAATAGCATCGGTAAAGGAAGTTTCTACATGTTTTATTTTTGGTAATGGCACTTTGATAAACTCGTTTGGACATTCTATTTCGAGTGATTTAGTTTTGAAAACCCCATTTCTGGAATTGGCTCCATTTCCTCTTTGAAATAAAAGCCAATTGTCCATGCAGAAAATTGCGCCTTCAATATTGAGTTCATCATCAGAAATGGAGGCAGATTTTTTTAGATTTTGGTACAATTTTGACAAACTTTTTTCTTGTATTGCTCTGGTTTCAAGATTGTAGGTTATTCTTTTTTCTCTTTTGGAAGTGGAACCAGAACCCAAAAGATGAATTTCATTTCCTTTTAAAGCAATGGATTCAAAATCGAATTTGTCTTTTTTGGGAATGTTTTCTTGGCTGTTTTCCTGTAGTTTTATTTTGGAAAGTTGCTTTTCTAGGATTTGATATTCATAAAGAAAGGAACTGTTGTCGGAAATTATGAATAAGGAATTGTCTTTGTAAATCAGTCCAGAGGCTGAACCAAGACCGATGATTTTGTACAAGAGTTCGATTGCGAATTTTTCCATTAAATAAATGTTTTTTGAAAGTTGAATGCCCTAGCCCAGATGGAAATGGAAACCCTTTTGAAAAGAAATTCCTTTTTTTCTTGTTAGTGCAGAACGACCAAAGGAAGCTCCTGCAATGACTTAGAAAAAATGAATTTATTGAAAAAGGTTGTAATGAACAGCTGGAATAAGCTCCTCAAAAATAAGGTATTTAGGACAATCACAATCTGAAAACGGAAAATTTTTCACAAAAAAAATGCGCTGAATTACAGCGCATCTCTTAAGAATTTTGAATTTTTACAAATCAAAACCATAGGCTAAACGAACGCCAACTTGGCCAACACCTTTACCTTGAGTGCCATTATTGTTTAGTCTTGCAAAGTCATTGTAAAACTCGTAATGCAAGGAAACATCAATGTATTTTGTAGCATAACCAATACTTGGTGCTAAAAGCAACGATGTTTTATGGTAACCATTTGTCACTGCAAAAGCTGCTCCAGCTTCGCCCATTACATAAAATTCGTCATTCCAAACGAATGCTTTGAAACCCAATTTTGCAGGAATAAGTCCTAAATCTGAACCATCTACTTTGCTTACAAAAAGATTTGTAAATCCAGTTGTTAAAGTAGCAGAATATCTTTTTGATAGGTCATATTGCAATCTTGCATCTGCACCTAAAGCTAATTTATAAGGATCGTGAGCAGCATAACCTGCATTTAGACCAATTCCCATTTTGAATCCTTGATCGTAATTTTTTGCGGTTTGTGTTTCTTGTGCGTTCGAATTAGTTGTGAACATCATTGCGATAGCGAATACCAATACAAACTTAATTTTTTCTGTAGTTTTCATATTTTTAGTTTTTCTGTTGTGTTTTTTTACAACGGTGCAAAAGTAGGAAAGCCAACTTTTGCAGTTATTATAGAATTAAAGCAGTTTGTTATATAATTTTTGGATTTTAATTGTAATATTAGCTTTATTATTGAAAATAGTATTAGAGAATCGATTGGTTCTAATTACCTTTGCCAACCAAAATAAAAGAAATTGAATTTATCCCAATACACCAAAGAGTTCTCCTATAATATAAGATTGGCTTTCCCTGTAATTCTTGGAATGCTAGGGCACACCTTGATAGGAATTGTTGACAATTTTATGGTGGGAAACCTTGGTTCCACTGAATTGGCGGCGGTTTCGCTGGGAAATAGTTTTATTTTCATAGGAATGTCGTTGGGCATTGGATTTTCGACAGCTATCACACCTTTGATTGCAGAAGCCGACGCCGAGAAAGACGATAAGAAAATCAGAACAACTTTTCACCACGGCTTGTTGTTGTGTACGCTTTTAGGAATTGCGATTTTTATTATGATTGTTTTGGCAAAGCCAATAATGCGCTTGATGAACCAACCCGAAGCGGTTGTCGAATTGGCCGCTCCTTATATTGATTGGGTTGCGTTTTCGTTGATTCCAGTGATTATTTTTCAAGGATACAAGCAATTTGCTGACGGTTTATCGCAAACTAAATATTCGATGTACGCTATTTATTTGGCTAATGTGGTTCATATTTTCTTCAATTATGTGTTGATTTATGGCGTTTGGGGTTTTCCAAAATTGGGGATTTTAGGCGCAGCATTGGGAACTGTGATTTCCAGAATTATGATGGTGGTTTTTATGCACTACATCCTTCGACAAAATTTAGCTTTCAAGCGATATTTCAAGAATTTTACCTTCAAGGAAATCAAGAAATCTATTTTGAAGAAAATTATCAATCTTGGTTTGCCATCCGCGATGCAAATGTTGTTTGAGGTGACTTTGTTTACAGCGGCAATTTGGCTATCGGGTTCGCTAGGGAAAAATAGTCAAGCAGCGAACCAAATTGCGTTGACTTTGGCTTCCTCAACGTTTATGGTGGCAATGGGTTTTAGCGTAGCGGCAATGATTCGAGTGAGTAATTTCAAAGGGTCGAAAGATTACAAACAATTAATTACTGTGGCACGTTCGATTTTTTTATTGGCTATTATGGTCGAAACTTTCTTCGGAATTGTTTTTGTGATTTCGCATAATTTTCTTCCCCATTTATTTTTGAATATGTCCGATGCCTCTCAACAATTGGATAATACTGAAATCATATTTATTGCCTCCAAATTACTTTTAGTGGCAGCTGTATTCCAAATTTCGGATGGAATTCAAGTGGTGGTTTTGGGTGCTTTGAGAGGTTTGCAAGATGTGAAAATCCCGATGTATATTACTTTTGTGGCCTATTGGATTGTGGGATTTCCTATTTCGTATTATTTAGGAAGACATACTAATTTGGGCGCAACCGGAATCTGGATTGGACTTTTGGCAGGTCTCACAGCGGCCGCTTTATTTTTGTATATTCGCTTTGCGAGATTGACTAAAAAGTTGGTTTTGGAGAATTCAGAATTATAAAGTTTTTTCTTAAAATAATTGTAACTTCCAATCTTATTCAACGTATAATCACCGAACAAATTAATTTTCAAAAAAATGATACTATTAATTATTATTGGGGTTGTTTTACTGATTGTAAGTTTTGCATTAAAAAGCAATGCAAGTAATCCATTTTTCAAGTTTTCTGGACCACTAAGGTTTGCCGGACTTTTAGTCTTAGTGTTAGGGGTTTTCTCCTCGATGTTCAAGCAAATTGATGCAGGAAAAGTGGGTGTGAAATCGCTTTATGGAAGCGTTCAGCCCGATGTTCTGGAAAGTGGATTGCATTTGATAAACCCACTTTTGGATGTCACCGATTTTGACATTCAAACTCAAAATTACACGATGTCTGCCGATCACAATGAAGGTGCTAAAGAAGGGGATGATGCTATTCGTGTTTTGTCGAATGATGGATTGGAAGTGGTTATTGATTTAACGGTTTTGTATAAAATTTCAGCTGTAGATGCACCAAAAATATTCAAGCAAATTGGGGTGAATTATACGGACAAAATTGTGCGTCCAGTAACAAGAACACGTATTCGTGACAACGCTGTTTATTATGACGCCGTTGCTTTGTATTCGACCAAAAGAAACGAGTTTCAACAACGGATTTTCAAAAGTATTGAAGAAGATTTCAAATCGAGAGGTTTAATTTTAGAACAACTTTTGATCAGAAACATCAATCTTCCAGCTTCGGTAAAAACAACAATTGAAAGTAAAATTAATGCGGAACAAGATGCACAAAAAATGCAGTTTGTTTTACAAAAAGAAAAGCAAGAAGCCGAAAGAAAAAGAGTAGAAGCACAAGGTATCGCTGATTATCAAAGAATTATTTCAATGGGATTGACTGATAAACAATTGCAATACGAACAAATAAAAGCACAAAAAGAAATTGCCACTTCACCAAACACCAAAATTATTTTTATGGGAAAAGGAAGTGCACCAGTAATTTTGTCTGATAAATAATTCAATATACGAGGTTTGAAATACGATATACGATTTCAAACCTCAATTTTTCAAATCGTATATCTAATATTTAATATCGTACATTCAAAATGGAATTACCAAAATTTTTACTAGGCGACAATACTGATTTTCCGGAAGATATTTTTATCATTCATTTGGATTATCCAAGATTCATTATCAATCTAAAAGATGATGAAGTGGAATTTATGGAAGAAGCCGAAGACCTTGACGAAGGCGAGTTAAATGCCGAAATGGAAGGGCTTATTGTTCTTGCCAATGAATTTTATGACCGTGAAATGGAACGTTACGAGAAAGAGTAAATTATTTCTTTGTAGCTAAATAATAGATTCTGAATAATCGGACGTTGTGTTTTTTGGATTCCCTAGGAACTCTATTTAAATCAACGGTCGTTATCTTTTTTAGGTTGTAATTCTCCAATTTCTTTTTTGAGAGAATACTGTCCGTTTTTGAAGCCAATATACCAAATTTCTTTTCCAAAGGTAAGTTTAGTATATTGGTTTTTTCGTTTTGTAAAACAGGAATGCTATGTCCGTAATCCCAAACAATTTCGGGTGTAAATGAACTCATTTCATACGTTTTGATACCCAATTCTTTTTCCTTTTCTTTTAATTCTTTTGCGCTGTGATATTCTGGATTGATTAATACGGCTTTGGTTAGTGGCACGCCAAAAAGAATAACTGCAACTTGCACGCCAACAACGGCATAAAACACTTTCAAAAAGCCTTTTTTTCTAAGGTTTTGGAACAAAATATAGCCTAAAACAAATAATGAAATAGTTAGTCCAATTAGCCAGAATTCAAACCCTGTTATATTATTTTTTATTTTAATAAGTAATACAATTGGAATGGCAAAACAGATAATTGCGATTAATCCGAAAGCAAAATAGACTACTCTTTTTTCGATTTTTAGACTGATATTTTTAAAACTACGAATCAAATACTCAATGTAAAAACCTGTGTTTAAAGCCATCGGAATTAGTATTGGCAATAAATATCTTGATTTCTTTTCAGGTATTATCGAAAGCAAAACTAAAGAGGCCAAGGTCCAAATTAAAGTAAATTGATAGGCCTTCAAATTGCTGACTCTAGTTTTTAAATAGGGATAAAGGAGTGCAATCAATGATGGAACAGTCCAAATTCCGCTTTGAGCGAAAAAACTCCAATAGTAGTAAAACGGTCTTATGTTGTAGTTTCTCCATCGGCTACTTTCCAGTTTGGTAACTCTAGCAACTGTTTCGGAATCTATGTATCGGACATACAAAGGCCAAGATAAACCAATGCCAAATCCAATTAGTAAAATTAAAAAAACATAAAATTTCTTATCTTTTAAATCAAATTTATACGTCAAGCCATACGCTATTAGAAAAGGTAATAATAAAGCATAAACTGAAATTGGGCCTTTGCTCAGAAAAGAAAACCCGAAAAATAATCCAGCCAAAGTTGCGTATAAAAAAGTATGGTTTTTTCCGTTTAGAAATTTCCACAAAAATACGATGCAAACCATCATAAAACTATGAGTGTACATATCCCATTGGTTGTCTCGTCCTGCAAAATAGATGTAAAAGGAAGTGATTAAAATGAGTCCGTTGTGAAAATTCTGTTGTTGGCGTAAGCCTAATTTTTCGGATAATTTATAAGTACTGAAGACTAATAATAGTGTAACAAAAACAACTGGTAATCGCAATCCAAAAATATTTTCGAAACCGAAAAATAGTCCAGCAACGGCAGTCAACCAAGTAGGTAAAGGTGGTTTTTCGTAACGCGGTAAATCATTAATAGTGGTCAATATCCAATTGTTATTGCTCACCATTTCTCTGGCGGTAATAAAGTTTCGAGCCTCCATAATGTTGACTTCGATTACGCTTAAATGCGGGATAAGCATGAAACAAGAAATCAACAAAAGCCAGAATATGTGATTATGGATTAATTTTGACATCGTTTTTTAAAATTATTATATTTCTAGAATAAATGACTAAGCCCATCGCATGACCCGCCAATAATACAGGGTCTTTCCTGATGATTGCATAAATAAATATTAGGATGGAACCACCCAAACTTATAATCCAAAAACCCATTGGCAAAACCGAACTTTTGCATTTTTCGGAATAAATCCATTGATAAATAAATCGCAAAGTAAAAAGAATTTGACCAAAAATACCTAAAAATAGTAACCATTGCGGAATGTGTTCGTTTTTAAATAAATGATCTACATCGATGATGTTATTATTGTATCCGTACCAAACGATAAAAGCCGGAAAAATTAAGATGAACCAACGCAATGGTCTTGGAATTTTATTCCAATCGTTTTGGAGTTGAATGTTTCTGATGTAGATATAATAAGTTAGAGATTGTCCTAGCATTATCGAAAAATCGTGTCTTAAATAACCATAAACAAAAAGCAAAAAAGAGGCAAATAAACTGATTTCCCAAAACAAAACTGGAGTCAGCACTTTTTTGTTTTTTTCGGAGATAATCCATTGTAAAATCATTCGGCTCGAAAACAATATTTGAGCCAGAAACCCTACGGAATATATTAGATATTGGTTCATTATCCCTGTTTTGCTACACGGTAATTAATGTACTTTTTTTTCATCCATAAATAGGCAAAACAATCTTGTAAAGGGCCTAAAAGTCGGTTCCAAAGGTTGAATTTTGATTCGCCAGCTACTCTAGGGAAATGTCTAACTGGAGTTTGCTTGATTTTACCATTTTGCAATAAAATCATCGCGGGCAAAAATCGGTGTAAACCATTGAACATAGGTATTTTTTTCGCCATATCTGTACGAATGATTTTCAAAGGACAACCTGTATCGTCCATTCCGTCATCGGTAAAAGCTCTGCGAATTCCATTAGCAATGGTCGAAGACATATTTTTCACAAATGAATCTTTTCTGTTAGAACGTACTCCAGTGATCAAATCGTATTCGGGAGTTAAATCGATTAAAATATTGAAATCTTCGGGAGCCGTTTGTAAATCGGCATCGATATAACCCACCCAAGGAGTATCTGCATAATCAAAACCTGCTTTCACGGCAGCACTCAAACCGCAATTTTTTTCGAAAGAGATGAAAGTGAAATTTTCATTATTTGTACAGATTTTTTCAATCAAAGACTGACTATTGTCTTTGGAGCCATCATTTACAAATAAAATTTTAGTTTTTTTCTTGGCAATTTTCAGGAATTCATTCATTTCATTGTGTACACGATCCAAATTGCCTTCTTCGTTATATACAGGAATTATAATTGTTAATTCAAAGTTCATGTTAAATATATATTTATACAAAAGTATTTTATTTTGAGAAGAAATAACTTAAGAAGTTATTAAAATTTAGGGGCGACCAATTGAAAACGGTATATTTATTTCTACTTTTGAACTGTAATATTATTTACTTATGAAAATACTAATAACGGGAGCTGCTGGATACATTGGTTCCCACGTTGCAGAACGTTTGCAATCCATTGGGAATGAGGTTGTAGGCTTGGATAATTTTTCTGATTACTACGATGTTTCTTTAAAGGAAATGAATGCGAGTGTACTAAAAATTAAAGGAATAAAAATAGAAAAAATAGACCTCAGGTTTCCTGATCAATTGACTATTTTGCCAACTGATTTTGATTACATTTTTCATTTTGCGGCGCAACCAGGTATTTCTGCTTCTTCAAGTTTTGAAGATTATTTAGGAAATAATGTAATTAGCACAAAAAACATATTAGATTTTGCCTTGAAAAATCAAAATCTTAAACTTTTTGTAAATATAGCCACCTCTTCTGTTTACGGCATTCATGCTACGTTTGACGAGTCGGTTGTTCCAAGTCCCGCTTCTTTTTATGGT
>DAORUG010000138.1:0-8079 GCA_035433125.1 Flavobacterium sp. | reverse complement strand
TGAATGTTGAATTTAGCCCATTCAGTAGCCATATTTTTGGTAAGCATTTTTAATCCTCCTTTTGCAGCAGCATAAGCACTTACAGAATCTCTTCCCAGTTCACTCATCATCGAACAAATATTGATTATTTTTCCGCCACCACGTTGAATCATACCTTTGGCGACATTTTTCGAAACAATAAAAGGACTTATTAAATCTACTGTGATTACAGCCGTAAAATCTTCTACTTCCATTTCTAAAATTGGCGTTCTTTTGATGATTCCCGCGTTGTTGATTAAAATATCGATAGGACCAACTTCGGCTTCAATTTGTTTGATGCTGGCAATTACAGCTTTCTCATCAGTTACGTCGAAAAGGTATCCATAAGCATCAATTCCCACCGATTTGTATTCGGCAACTGCTTTGTCCACTGCTTCGCGAGAAGAACGATCATTTACTACAATTTTAGCTCCAGCGTGCCCCAATCCTTTGGCCATAGCCATTCCTAAACCGTGAACTCCTCCTGTTATTAAAGCTGTT
This sequence comes from Flavobacterium sp., assembly GCA_035433125.1. Taxonomy (GTDB): domain Bacteria; phylum Bacteroidota; class Bacteroidia; order Flavobacteriales; family Flavobacteriaceae; genus Flavobacterium. The sequence continues at coordinate 7,560 of DAORUG010000138.1, read as the reverse complement.
TTTCCAGTTAAATCGAATAAGTTTATTGACATTTTTTTTATTTATTAGTTATCTTAAATCCGTTATTTTGCAAACATCCATATCGCCGTAGTCTAAATTTTCTCCAGCCATTCCCCAAATAAAAGTATAGTTTGAAGTTCCAGCTCCAGAATGGATCGACCAAGGAGGTGAAATAACCGCTTGGTGATTGTTCATCCAAATGTGTCTGGTTTCTTGCGGTTCTCCCATAAAATGGCAAACGGCTTGGTTTTCTGGAATGTCCAAATAAAAATACACTTCCATTCTACGATCGTGAACGTGCGCCGGCATTGTGTTCCAAACGCTTCCGGGTTTCAATTCGGTCATCCCCATCTGCAATTGACAAGTAGTAACAATTCCGCCAATAATCATTTGGTTTACCGTGCGATGATTTGCGGTTTCCATTGTGCCCAATTCCAATTTATTGGCTTCGGCCAAACTTACTTTTTTAGTTGGGTAGCTTTTGTGTGCAGGAGCTGAATTGATGTAAAACTTTGCTGGATTTTTGGCATCGTCACTTTTAAAGATAACTTCCGCATTTCCACTTCCAATGTATAGGGCATCTTTGAATCCCAATTCATAAGAAGTTCCTTCGACAACAACAGAACCATTTCCGCCAACGTTTATGATTCCCATTTCTCTTCTGTCTAAAAAATTGGGCATTTTTAAAACATCAATGGTTTCAAGTGTAAGAGGTGAGTTTAACGGCACTGCAGAACCTGCAATATAACGGTCATAATGAGAATAAGTAAAGGTAATTTCCCCTTCTTTCATTAGGTTGTCAATCAAAAATTCATCTCTTAATTGTTTGGTGTCATAGTGCTTTACCGCTTGTGGACTTGAAGCATATCTAGAGCTATAATTTATCATAATAAAATTAATTTATGTAATCGATTACACAAAATTAAGTTTTATTTTTTTAATTCCAATTTTTTAACTGTTTTTTTTTTACAAATTGATTTTTTTTGTAATTAATTATTGTTTTATAAACAATAAAAGTCACTTTTGGATAGCTTAAAAAAAATCGGTTGACAATACATTTTTATAGCTGGTTTTGAATAGGGTAGGAATTTTTTAATATTTAAAAAAAAATCTCACTTGGGTTGTGAAATCTTTTATAAGTGACTAATGGTGAATTTTTTATAAATATCAAAAAGAAATAATTAAACTTGAATTAATTTATATCAATATTTAAATAATTGCTGTAAGCTAAACCCCTTTTTTTCTTTCAATTTATTCAAGATTTTCAGAAAGGCGATGGCTGTAATATAAGCATCTCCCATAGCTGTATGTCGGTCCTTTTTTGAAATGTCAAATTTATCAGCAAGATCATCTAAGCTATAATTCTCTTTTCGGACAAGAAGAGGAGAATTCAATAATGTTTTCTTGTAGAGAATTGCTGTGTCTAAAGTTTTGTTATTTAATTTTGGTAAACCATTTCTCTCCAAAGCTTTATTGATCATAGAAATGTCAAAAAAGGTATGATGAGCAACGATAATGGAGTCGCCTAAAAAATGGACTAACTGTTGTAAAGCTTCTAATTCATTGGGACGATCAAGTACGGAGGCTTTTAAAATTCCGTGAATTTGTGCAGTCGCCTTATTGTAATGTTCTTGCTGAATGTAGACCTCCAAACTTTCCTGAATTGGAATCCTATAATTTTGCAATACGATAGCTCCAATACATAATATTCGGTCATTTTCATAGTCAAAACCAGTAGTTTCAGTATCTAAAACCACAAAACGTGTTGAATCTATATCTCCTTGAATTTCATCTTCTAATGATTTATCAGACTTACCAAAGAGTTCTAATAGGAAAGCTTTTATTTTAGTTAAGAAGTCCATTATAAAATGTTTGAAGCATTAAAGCGAATTCGGATGATTTCTTGCAATTCTTTGATGGTTTTAAACGTGCTTTTTAGCTTTATTTTTTCGGCTTTTGACAAGGTTTCTAAGGAAATGTATTGCCCAGAGTCATTGTGTAAAAGACCTTGTTTGGTTCTGAATTTTAATAAGGCCTTGTACGAATAAGCACAAGCCAAATACAACTCACTGTTGGCAGGTTCTAATTCTGCCAATTTTTCAAAACGTTCTGCAGTATTGCTAATGGATTTTACCGAATGGGAGAGAATCAAGACTCTAGCAGCGTCGGCAAGAGGCATCAATGCTCGGTTTTTGATATTAAAAAAGTCTTTGTGTGCACCATCTTGTTCTAATAAAAATTCTCTAAAAAAACCTGTTGGAGATTGACTTTGTAACGCACCACTAACTAAATGGATATAAAATGTTGGATTGGCTTTTACCTCTTCAAAGATGAAGTCGGACAAATTATTAACTAAATCAGTATCTCCATAAGATAAACTGTAATCAAAAAATATGAAAGATAGGAGTACTTCATTTTTTCCGGTATTAGTTATCCAATGGTGTACTTTATTTTTGCATTCGCTAAGACTCAAACACCAATTGGGATTTGAAGCCATCATCTCGGCAGGGCAATATTCATAACCAATTTCAAAAAGTCCTTTATTGATTCGAGTTGCTAAGTCTAAAAAATATTTTTTAGTCGCTGCTTCTAATTCTTCAGCAACATCTTCATAAATTAATGCATTGTCTTGGTCAGTTTGTAATAATTGCTCGCTTCTTCCTTGACTTCCCAATGCCAGCCACGAAAATTTAACTGGTGGCGGCGAATCCATTTTTTTTAGCACGATTCCAATTACTTGTTTTGTACAGGCATCATTTAATTCAGAAATTATTTTAGAAGTAAGTGTCATCGGGATATTTTGATCCAAATAACCTTGCAATAAATGCAAAATACCTGTCCGAATGAGTTTGATTTTTTTGAATTTCTTAGCTCTTTTTATGGCTCTTAACAAAACTGCCGGATTGTTGCCAATAGATACCATAACATCATGCTTGGATAACATTCCAACGGCTTTCGAATTGGTTGTTCCATCAACAGTGATGCATAAATGACTGATATCGCTTTTCATCATGGCCATTTGGGCCTGAGTGATTGTCATTTTTGTGGGATAAGTAATCACTGGCGCAGTCATTATTTCCAATGCCGGAGTAGTTATTGGAAATGCTCCTGTTACGATTTTGTTTCTTAAATCTTTGTCGGTTATAATGCCAATGGGAAGTGAGTTTTCGACAACAAGAATGGCTCCCACATTTTTGTTGAGCATTATTTCAGCAACTTCTTTTGCGGTTGTTAATGGCGAACAACTAATTATTTTTTTCGAATATTTTACTTCCTGTAAGTCCAATAGTTTGGTGTCAACTTCAAGAGATTCATCACCATATAATTTGCCTCGATGGCTTTTAGAAAAAGGGTTTAATGTATTGGATGCAAAACTTTCAATTAGAAAATTACCAACAGCTTTATTTTCAAGGGCATAAGGTCTAAAAATACTAATTGGAATAGCATAAAGTATCGTTTCTTCATAGGTTCGGGCTTCCATTTTGTAATTTTCATTGGCTATAAGAGGTCTTAAACCAAAAATATCACCCTCATCGCACATATCCATAATATCGCTTTGTTGGTCTGCTCTAAGCGCGACAGCTCCTTTGTGAACCACATAAAAACTATCGTGTGTGTCTTCGTTTACGGCAAAAACCACACTGTCTTTTTCTTTATAAATGATTGTTATTTGTTCCGAAATGATTTCTAGGTCTTTTTGTTTTAAAAAACTAAAAGGAGGGAAGTTTTTTAAAAAGTCGGCAACTCTTTGTGAGATTGTATTTTTCATATTGCTAATTTACAATAACTTAATTGTTTTATTTGGGATAAAAAAAGCCCCGAAAGGAGCTTTAATTAAATTATTTTATTTCTTTTTCTTATCGACTTTCATATTCAAAAACTCCACAAATAACGAGAAGGAAATGGCAAAATACAAATACCCTTTTTGCACTGGTGTAACGTGTCCGCCAAAGATTAAGGCATTCGATAAATGAGCACTTTCGGTGATTAACATAAATCCAATAAGAATTAAAAAAGACAATCCCAAAATTTGAATAGAAGGGTGATTATTAACAAAGGTCCCAACCGGAACCGCAAATTGCATCATAATCAAAACTGAAATAACCACTGCAGTAATCATAATATAAAGCGCACCTTCGACTCCGTTTGTCATCCCAACTGCCGTCAGAATACTATCGAACGAAAATACCAAATCGATCATAATAATTTGCAATAGCACACCCTGAAAGGATTTAGAAGCTGCCTTGCCAATTTCTTTTTCTTCTTCCCCTTTTTCATCCACTTTTTCATGAATTTCTTTTGTGCTTTTATAAATCAGGAATAATCCACCTAATAATAGAATAAGACTTTGCCCTGTAACTCCAGCTGAAAACCAACTAAAATCAATATAAAACCAAGGCTTTTTCATTTGAATCAAAAAACTGATACCAAATAATAACGCAATCCTCATGAACATGGCCAAAAACATCCCAATTTTTGTAGCTCTTTTTCTTTTTTCTGGCGGTAATTTTCCGGTGACAATCGATATGAAAATAATGTTGTCGATTCCGAGAATAATTTCCAGAAAAGTCAATGTTAATAAGGCAATCCAAGCATCAGGATTTAAAAATACTTCCATGTTTTTTAGTTATAGGTTATAAGTTGTGAGTTTGTGGTTTATTGTTTAACGTTGTTTAAACTACAAGCTGGAATCTGCCATCCGCTACTTGTCATCTGAAATCTTTTCAACAGTTCCACGTTGTTTTTGGTCGCTTCCCACAATTCCAAATTCAAAGATATAGGAATTCTTGGTTGTAGTCAAAATTTTCATAGTAATTGCTTTTTCTTCCGCCATATTCTTTGGGTGAATTTTTTGCAAAATATATTCACAATCGCTTACCCATCGAATGCTCGAAGTGTCGGTTTTGCCTTCAAAAGTTTCAATTTCGATGCTGTCTTTGCGTTCAAAAACAGTAGTTTTTTTGACGCCATCGACTTCATATTCAAATTTGAATTTCCCGGTTTTGAAATCTTTGCAGTTGCGTTCCACATCATAACACGACATTAGTAGCAGTAGTGGGAGGAGAAAGATTATTTTTTTCATTTGTTGATTTTATGAAACCTCACAGGTTTGTTATTTTAATTTATTCAACTCGTCATCGGTAAAATGCTGAATACTTTTTTCTTTAGAAAATTTTTCCGAGTTGTAACTATTCGATTTGTTTTTTGGAATTGACAAACTTGTCCATTCGCTATTTTTTAACATTTTGGCATAGAAAACAATTTGGCCAATGTGATACGGATAATGCGCCAATTGACGATTTATTGCTTCTATTACGGTATGTCCTTCGTTTCGGATATAGATAATTTCCGAAAGTTGTTCGGCTTGTAACGAATTTAAAGCATCAAAAAAACAATCCCAACCTTTGTTCCAATTGGCTAATAATTCTTCTTTGGTTTTTATGGTTTCTTCAAATTCCGCATCGCGATTTCGCCATTCTTTCTCCCCATCCGAAGTCAAAAAATCTGTCCAACGCGAAAGCATATTTCCCGAAAGATGCTTCACAATCGTTGCAATACTATTGGTGTCTTCATTTATAGAAACAAAAAGTTGCTCGGCTTCGAGTTGATCCATCGCTATTTCTCCCAACGTTTTATAATAGAGAAATTGCTTCTTTACACTTTCTAAATAGGAATTCGTTGCTTCCATTTTATTCGATTTTAATATCGTATTTATCCAAAAGTCCCACAATTCCTTGGGTCGAAAATTTCGCTTTCCGCATTGGATTGTTTTCAGGATCAATTTTATAATTGTAGGCAGTTCTAAAATCAACTCCGGCCAATTGCGTGTCATTGAAAATGGCGTTATCCAAATTACAGTTTTCAAAACTAGAATTCGTCAGATTCGTTCCAATAAAAGAAACTTCTTTCATCGAACAAATATTGAACTTTGTTTTCGGCATTTTTTTGTTGGCAAAAGACGAATAATCCAAAAGGCAATCCTGAAAACTCACGCCAAACATAAAATCGGCACAAGAATTAAATTGAATTCCCAGTAATTTGCAGGTTTTGAAATGTACTGTTTTCAAGCTCGTTCCGCTCAACTCCGTCATCGATAGATTGCAATCAATGAATTCACAATCCATAAAAGTGTTGTTGCAAAAGTTACTGTTCGAGAAATCACAGTTCTTGAAAACGCAATCTTCGAACTCCCGATTGTTGACTTTTTTGTCCGTAAAAGACACTTTTTCGAACGTTTTATGTGTGTGTATGAGGTTTTCCATTAGTCATTAAATAAACTTCGCATCATTGTTTTTAAACCCAAAACCATCAAATAAACAGCACCAATACAAGCGGCAATTCCGATGCCTAAAACCAAATAATGCCACACATTTTGCTTATTCATAAACGCATTGTAAATCAAGGATGGGCCAATAAAAAGCAAAGGCAAAGCCCAAGCTAAATATTTTATGGATTTGGATAAAAGTTCTTTGTTTGTTGACATTTAAAAATTAAAGTTTTGAAATTAGAATTTGCTGTTTGATTATACTCAGTACGACAACCTGCAACCTGCCATCTGCAACCTGCTATTTACCACTATAATTATCCACCGCTTTTCGAACGCTTCCATATTTTGCCAATAATTCGGCTGCTTTTTCATAGGAAACAGGAATTTCTCCCATAATCATTTTCACGCCACGATCCACGAGTTTGCTGTTACTCAATTGCATATCGACCATTTTGTTACCTTTCACTTTTCCCAATTGAATCATTGTGGCGGTCGAAATCATATTCAAGACTAATTTCTGCGCAGTTCCGGCTTTCATTCGGGAGCTTCCAGTAACAAATTCAGGACCTACAACAACATCTATCGGAAATTTTGCCGTTTGCGAAATCGGACTTCCTGCATTGCAAGAAATACTTCCTGTGATAATATTATTCTCGTTACAAGCTTTCAAACCTCCAATTACATAAGGCGTAGTTCCCGAAGCGGCAATTCCAACCACAACATCATTCTCGTTGATGTTTTGTTCTTGCAAATCTATCCAGGCTTGAGTTGCATCGTCTTCGGCGTTTTCTACGGCACGTCGAATGGCTTTGTCGCCACCGGCAATTATCCCGTTGACCAAGTCAAAAGGCACACCAAATGTGGGCGGACATTCCGAAGCATCCACAACGCCCAAACGTCCTGAAGTTCCTGCTCCAATGTAGAACAATCGACCGCCCAATTTCATTTTAGAAACGATTTCCGCAACCAAAGTTTCGATTTGTGGCAATGCTTTTTCTACAGCGAGAGGAACTGTTTTGTCTTCCTCATTGATGTTAAATAATAATTCCTGAACCGACATTTTTTCTAAATGTTCGTATTTCGAGGATTGTTCGGTGGTTTTTGTAAAGGTCATATTTTTTTATATTCTTATTAGTTTTCAGATATACATTCGTTTCTAACTTTAATTTTTTTTCCTTCGAGGTCTTTTTTCATCCTCAATAAGGTTTTGTCTGAAAGGTTTGCTACTAGAAAAGATTTTGAGTTAAAATCTTTAGTTATAACGATAACTCCATTGGAATGTCTACTGTAGC
>DAORUG010000137.1:0-8146 GCA_035433125.1 Flavobacterium sp. | reverse complement strand
TAGAAAAAATTAGAACCTTTTTTATCTAACTCAAGATAAGAATGAACTAAATTTCCATTAGCAATTAAAGTTTCATAAATCATTGTAAAATCATCTAATATTTCGTCAACTATCACTTTTTTACTAGCTGATATATATCCTGAATATGGTGATTTTTTCTTGTCACTAACGCCTTTAAACATATACCTACCAAAACAAGTTGCCATAGTAATGTATAAATTATTTTTAGTATTAATATTTATTATTCTCAATAAATCAACTATTTCTTCCCAAGATATAAATGAATTATCACTTAATATTAAACCATCTTTATCTTCTGATCCGTGCATTTCCAAGTGAATCACTATACCTCCATTCATATATTGAGAATTAATCCCATAAAAATGAAGAATTTCAACAAATGACTTTTTATCTAAAACTTCGTGAAATTCACGTGTCATTTTTAAATTTTCAGATTGTAAATAATCTATATGCCTTTTTATAATATCATCATATAATATCTTACCTGTCTTTTTTTCTTTATCTGATAAACTTTGAATTACAATTATATGCCTTATATCACCAACCATAAACTTAAATTTTCATTTATTTAATAAACTACCCCAACCAACCATCTCGATCCAAACTTCTATACTGAATCGCTTCAGCAATGTGTGAAGAAATAACTTTTGGAGAAGCTTCTAAATCGGCAATAGTTCTGGCAACTTTTAGGATTCTGTCGTAAGCACGAGCCGAAAGATTCAGGCGTTCCATTGCAGTTTTTAGCAATTGTTTCGAAACATCGTCAAGAACGCAATATTCTCGGATGTGTTTGGTATTCATTTGGGCATTGTAATGAATGTTTTCCATCTGCACAAAGCGTTCGGTTTGAATTTCGCGCGCAGCAGTCACACGTTTCCGAATTTCGACACTGCTTTCCGCTTTTTGTTCTTCGGACAATTTTTCGAAAGGAACTGGTGTCACTTCAATATGAATGTCGATTCGATCCAATAAAGGCCCAGAAATCTTGCTCAGATACCGTTGCATTTCGTGTGGCGAAGAGGTTTGTGGAGAATCAGGATCGTTAAAAAATCCACTCGGACTTGGATTCATACTCGCCACCAACATAAATGACGATGGATAAGTCACAGTAAACTTAGCTCTCGAAATAGTCACTTCCCTATCTTCCAATGGTTGACGCATTACTTCGAGAACTTCACGCTTGAATTCCGGCAATTCGTCCAAAAACAAAACGCCATTGTGCGCCATCGAAATTTCTCCTGGTTGTGGATAACTTCCGCCTCCAACCAAAGCCACGTTCGAGATAGTATGGTGAGGGCTTCGAAACGGTCGTTGGTTCATTAAACCTACTTCTTTTAATTTTCCGGCAACGCTATGAATTTTGGTAGTTTCCAAAGCTTCACGCAAAGTCATTGGTGGTAAAATACTAGGTAAACGTTTGGCAAGCATTGTTTTTCCTGCGCCCGGAGGCCCAATCAGAATGATGTTGTGACCACCCGCAGCGGCAATTTCCATACATCTTTTTATAGATTCCTGCCCTTTCACATCGCTAAAATCAAATTCTGGAAAATCTAATGTTTTATAAAATTCGGCTCTGGTATCAATAACTGTGGGTTCAATAGTTCCTTTTCCTTCGAGAAAATCAATGACTTCCTGAATATTTTCGACACCATAAACATCAAGTCCCGTAACTATAGCAGCCTCTTTTACATTTTGAATGGGAAGAAAAAATCCTTTGAATCCTTCTTCTTTGGCTTTAATGGCAATGGGTAACGCTCCCCGAATAGGTTGCAAACTTCCGTCCAACGAAAGTTCTCCCATAATGACATATTTGTCAATTTCATCTCCTTTAATTTGCCCTGAAGCAATAAGAATTCCAATGGCGAGTGTCAAATCATAAGCCGAGCCTTCTTTTCGCAAATCGGCCGGTGCCATATTAATAGTGATTTTTTTGACTGGTAGTGAATAACCATTATTCTTGAGTGCGGCTGCAATTCGGTAACTGCTTTCCTTGATAGCATTGTCGGGCAAACCAACTAAATGATAACCAACTCCTTTGTCTATATTGACTTCTACGGTTATTGTAGTAGCTTCTACACCAAAAACGGCACTTCCAAAAACTTTTACTAACATATATTAAAATTAAAAATCTAAATTTAATCTAAATTTCCTTTCAAAATGAATATTATTTTAGAATATTAGAATTTGTTTTTAATTGGGCTCCTATTGGTTTTTGTAAAAAGTCAAAGCATTAAAAAAAATCATAACCGATTTAAACCATTAAGATATTAAGAAAATTAAGACTTGAAAAATCCTTAATGATACTTAATATCTTAATGGTTGAAAAAAAATGAATCTTAAAACTGTTTCCAATAAAATTTTAATTGAATTACGAAGGATATTCCAATCCGATTTGATTTCTGACCTGATCCACAATTTTGATAAGATCCAAACTATTTTGGTGTGACCAAAGATTGCTTTCAATGCTGTTTTCGTTAATACATTGATGACATTCCTCGATTTCATAAGTAAAACCTTTGCCTTTGGTTGGCAATAAAATTTCCTCTTCTTGATCACCTACATTTAAAGTATAGGATTGTGCTTCGTGCCAAAGCGTGTTCAAATTAATTCTCCCTTTGGTTCCATTGATTGTTGCTTTTATATTGGAAGTGGACACAAAACTCGAATGCAAAATCGCTTGTGCATTTTCGTATTGCAAAATCATAGAGGTTTGCAAATCGGCACCCGTTTGGTGAAAATTTGATTTTGCTAAGATTTCTGTTGGAATTCCTAACACAACATAACACAAAAACAAGGGATAAACGCCAATATCCAATAGCGAACCTCCACCTAAATTAATATCGATATTTCTGTTTCCAATCTCGCCTTGTAGATTAGCACAAAATGCAAAATCAGCATTGATGTATTTCACTTCGCCTATTTCGCCCTTTTTAATTTTAGAAAAAGCTTCCCGAAATGACGGATTGAATCGGGTCCAAAAAGCTTCCATAAAAAATTTGTTGTTTGCTTCCGACGCATCAATCATTTGCTGCGCATCATTATAATTTAATGCAATTGGTTTTTCGCAAAGTACATGTTTGTTGTTTTGCAAAGCTTTTATCGTCAAAGTGGCATGTGAGGAATGTGGTGTGGCAATATATAAAATATCAATTTCTGGGTCCATAATAATGGCATCATACGAAGAATAGGCTTTTGGACAATCATATTCTTTAGCAAATTCTTGAGATTTTTCAAGGTTTCGAGAGGCCACAGCAGCAAGTTCGGCATCTTCGATTAGCATTAAATCGTTGGCAAATTGATGAGCAATTGTCCCCAATCCAATAATTCCCCATTTTATTTTTCGTTTGTTATTCATCGTATTTTGGAAATAAATTTAATTAAAATCTAAATTTAATCTAAATCCATTTCAAAATAAAATTTACTAGCCATTTTGTTTTAAAACCAATATATATTAACTTACTTTGTTATAAATTTGACAATTATTCAACAATAAGTCATAATAATGAAAATAATACTTCGAACATTCGACCTCAAATTAAAACATCCGTTTACCATTTCACGAGAATCTCATACTGTACAACCATCATTAATTGTTGAATTGCAAAGTGAAGGCCATTCAGGCTTTGGCGAAGCAACCTCAAACCCTTATTATAAAATCACTGTAGATTCGATGCAGCAAAATTTGGAAAAAATGATTCCGTTTATCGAAAGTGTTACTAATGAAACTCCAGAGGAATTTTGGCAAAAGGCACATCAATTTTTGCAACATGATATGTTTGCACTTTGCGCTTTGGATATGGCGTACAACGATTTATATGCGCGAAAACATGGGAAAAAACTCTACGAATTATGGGGTTATTCAACCAATAATAATCCAATGACCGATTATACCATTGGCATTGACAGCATCGAAAAAATGGTTTCGAAAATGAAAGAACTGCCTTGGCCAATTTATAAAATCAAGTTGGGAACCAAAGAAGATATTGCGATTGTAACTGAATTGCGACAACATACCAATGCTATTTTTCGAATAGATGCCAATTGCGGTTGGACCGTTGACGAAGCCTTAAATAATGCTATTGAATTGAAAAAATTAGGCGTTGAATTCTTGGAACAGCCTTTAAAAGCGGACAACTGGGAAGGTCACAAACAATTATTTGAAAATTCGGTTTTACCTATAATTGCCGACGAAAGTTGTATTGTTGAAGAAGATGTAGCTAAATGTTACAACCATTTTCACGGTGTAAATGTCAAATTGGTAAAATGTGGCGGACTAACTCCAGCCAGAAGAATGATTTCGGAAGCCAAAAAATTGGGAATGAAAACTATGGTGGGTTGTATGACTGAATCTACAGTTGGGATTTCAGCGATTGCACATTTATTGCCAGAATTAGACTTTGTCGATATGGATGGCGGATTATTATTATCCGAAGACATTGCAACGGGAATAACACTGAATAATGGCGTGATTGAATATTCGGAATTGAACGGAACCGGAGTTGCTTTAATATCCTAAAAAATGGTTGTAAACGAGTTTCCTGATCGAAAAATACTAGTTGATGGCGTAGAATATTTATATTTTGGTGGAACTAATTTTTTAGGAATTACTACCAATCCTGAGTTTCAGAATATTTTATTCGAAAGCATCAAAAAATGGGGAACGGCTTATGGAAGTTCTCGAAATTCGAATGTAAAACTCTCCATTTACGAAACCACCGAAAAATTATTGGCAAAAAACATCAATTCAGAAGCCGCTCTGACAGTTTCTTCGGGAATGTTGGCGGGAAAATTAGTTGTCGAATATCTTTCGAAAACTACCCATGCGATGTTTCATTTTCCAGATGCACATCCTGCCTTAATGAATCCGCCAAGTTTACCAATATTCATAAACAGTAAATTAAATGCTAAACTATTTGATAAAAGCATTTCAAAAATCACCGTTTTAACCGATGCGGTTCCTTCACAATGTGTCGAACCCATTGATTTGAATATTTTGCTTACAATTCCGAAAGAAATTCAAATCAACTTGGTTATAGACGAATCAAATAGTTTTGGAATCCTCGAAAACAATTGGCAAAACGCTTTAAAAAAAGAAAATATCAATATTATTAAAGTGGGTTCTTTAGGTAAAGCCATTGGGATTTCGGGCGGTTTTATTGCTGGTAATACATCTTTTATTTCAGAAATTCAAAATCAGGCAAGTTTTATTGGAGCTGCGGGAATGAATCCTGCTTTTTTGGAAACCTATGTCAATGCGCAAGAAATCTATGTTTTGCAAAAACAGAAATTGCAACATAATCTTAACTATATAGATAGAAATTTTAAAGATAGAGGCAAATTTACTTATCATCCCTCCTATCCTATTATATATTTTGATGACAAATCGGTTTCAAAAAAATTATTTGATAATAAAATCATAACTACTTCTTTCAAATACACCAACGCTTCGGGTAAACTCAATCGGATAGTTATCACTGCTAACCATTCCATTGAAGATTTAGAACATTTGATTGCTCAATTAACATAAATTTATCATAAATCCATATTAACAAATTGTAAATTTTGTTTAATTATTATCTCGTACCCATAAAATTTTAGGGGGTAAAATAAAAATTTGATAAAAATGAGGCATAAAGTCATATTTTTTATGGGGGTTTGAAATGATTTTATACTTTTATCAAAAATTTTAACTAAAAAAACTAAATTATGCGAAAGATTATTTTAAGTGTGATATTAATCACAATTCTGGCACTAGCCGTTTTTTCAATTTATTTATTCCCTGAATCTACAGTATTAGGAGCTCACGTAGTGGAACTAAAATTAGATACTGGGGATACTGCTTGGATGCTTACAGCCACAGGGCTTGTATTGTTAATGACTCCTGGATTAGGATTCTTCTATGGCGGAATGGTAGGTAAAAAGAATGTAATTAGTACTGTTCTTCAAAGCTTCATTGCGATGGTAATTGTTACTGTCTTATGGGTTGTAGTTGCATTCGGATTATGTTTCGGACCATCAATAGGTGGATTTATCGGAGACCCGTCCTATAATATGTTTTTTAGTGGTGTCAATTCTACCACAGCTTGGGAATTAGCACCAACTATTCCTTTTATGTTGTTTGCTTTATTTCAAGCAAAATTTGCCATCATTACACCTGCATTAATTACAGGAGCTTTTGCAGAACGCGTTCGTTTCTGGGCTTACTTATTATTTATGGTATTGTTTGTATTGTTCATTTATTCTCCATTATGTCACATGACTTGGCATCCTGATGGATTATTCTTCGGATGGGGAGTATTAGATTTTGCTGGAGGAACAGTAGTACACATGAGTGCTGGTTGGGCTGCTCTTGCTGGAGCAATGTTCTTAGGGAAAAGAAAATCTGAAAAATCAAATCCTGCTCGTATCACTTATGTATTATTAGGAACAGGTTTATTATGGTTCGGTTGGTTTGGTTTCAATGCAGGTTCTGCTGTTGGATCTAACGGACTTGCTGCACAAGCTTTAGGAACAACTACTGTTGCTGCTGGTGCTGCTGCTATGGCTTGGGTATTCTTAGACAAAATTTTAGGTCACAAATTGTCAGCAATGGGAGCTTGTATCGGAGCTGTTGTAGGTTTGGTTGCTATTACTCCTGCTGCAGGTTTTGTAACTATTCCTTCTGCACTAGCTATTGGTTTTATTGCTAGTATCGTAAGTAACCTTGTTGTGAGTAACTTCCCTAAAGGAAAAATAGATGATGCTTTAGATGTATTTGCTTGTCACGGTGTTGGTGGAATGGTTGGTATGCTTTTGACAGGTGTATTCGCTTCAAAATCAGTAAACGCAATTGTTGGTGATAATCAAGGTTTAATCTACGGTGATGCTACTTTGTTTTTAATTCAATTAAAAGCATTAGTTATCGTATCTATATTTGCTTTCTGTGCTTCTTATGCTTTATTCTTCATTGTAAATAAAATTACTCCTCTAAGAGTTTCTGAAGAGAAAGAAGAATTAGGATTAGACATTTCTCAACACGGAGAATACCTATAAAAAACCATTTATTTAATTTTTGAAACACGCTAAAGATTCGTTTTTAGCGTGTTTTTTTTTGCAAATTAACTTGTATAGAATTTCTGCACAAAGGCAATTAAGCCCCCCATTGTCAAAGTTAAAAACTTTGACAATGGGGGTTTATAAAACAATTATTTATGAAACAAATTTGTTGTGTCAACTTTATTCCATTGCCTCCAGCTTTAGCTGGAGGAATAAAAAGAACAATAGCTATGGCTTTAGCCAAAAGGATACTGCATTTGGCTAAAGCCTAGGACTGTTTTTGTTATCCAGTGGCTAAAGCCACCGGCAATTGAAGAAAATTATTTGCTATGGGGAATTGAGAGATTTGTTAAATCAGCGAAACCAAATCTATATTCTCCTAAAATTGTGAAGGATTAAAAAATGCCCAATTTGTTAAATCTTTAGTATCTTCAATTTCAATGATGGAATATCTAAAATTTATATCTTCTTGAATAATGACTCCCCCTACTAACATTCTATCTTGATTTAATATATTTTCTTTATTCATATAAGCCAATAAAGCATTGTGTTTGTTGGGTGCTTCATTATCCGAACGTTTGGTTTTTGTGTCAAATAAACCCATTTTCCCTGATTTGAATTTGATTACAAAATCGACATAAAATAAACGCAATACACCATAACTATCGTTATACGGAACGGCAAAATGCTCTTTGCCTTGGTCACCATTTTTATACCACCAATCAATATGATTTTCATTAACTATTAAAAAGTTCTTGAATGCTTGTTCTGGATTTGAAACGCTATTACTTTCAAAAAAAGGTTCAAGTGCGTGACTTTCTATATCCTCATTTTTAGTATACAATTCTGTATAATAGCGTATTTCTGGTACTTCCCAATCACTGTTTTCAACTCTTCTTTTATCATTTCCTTGAGTGAGTTGCCAAGCCTCAAATTTTTCTAACCCTTGGACAATATGCTGCATCAAAAGTGCCTTGTTCTGTGGAAACAAAAAGAATTTATGTGCTGTTGTTTCAAACATTCCAAAATAATATTCTGCAAAATGAATTAATGTCTTTCTTAGTTGTTTCCAACTTTTGGAACGGTTTAA
>DAORUG010000136.1:0-8175 GCA_035433125.1 Flavobacterium sp. | reverse complement strand
GAACCTATTTGCGAGCATTTTGGTGTTTGTGGCGGTTGCAAATGGCAAAATATGAAATACAGCCAGCAATTGTACTACAAACAAAATGAGGTTTTCAATCATTTGCAACGCATTGGAAAAATTACACTTCCTGAATTTGAACCAATTTTAGGTTCCGAAAAACAATTTTTCTACAGAAACAAAATGGAATTTTCGTTTTCAAACAGTCGTTGGTTGACCGAAAAAGAAATTGATAGTACAGAAGATTTAGGAAATAGAAATGCTTTAGGTTTCCATATTCCAAAAATGTGGGACAAAATTCTAGACATCAACAAATGTCATTTACAAGAAGATCCATCGAATGCAATTCGGAATGAAATCAGGGCTTTCGCCAATGAAAATAACCTCACTTTTTTCAATCCGAGAAATCACGAAGGTTTACTTAGAACCTTAATGATGCGAACGGCTTCGACTGGTGAAATTATGGTTTTAATTCAGTTTTTCGAAAATGACAAAGCCAGTAGAGAATTAATTTTAGACCATATTTACGAAAAATTCCCGCAGATTACTTCGCTGCAATATGTAGTGAATAATAAAGCAAACGACACTTTATACGATCAAAATATAAAATTATACAAAGGAAGAGATTACATTTTGGAAGAAATGGAAGGTTTAAAATTTAGCATTAATGCCAAATCTTTTTACCAAACCAATTCAGACCAAGCATTCGAATTGTATAAAATCACCCGAGATTTTGCTGGGCTTTCTGGCAACGAAATTGTGTATGATTTATACACAGGAACCGGAACAATTGCGCAATTTGTATCGAAAAACGCAAAAAAAGTTATTGGTGTCGAAAGCGTTCCCGAAGCTATTATTGATGCCAAAGCCAATGCAGAGCGAAACAATATTACGAATTGCGAGTTTTATGTAGGCGATATGAAAGTAGTTTTCAATGAAAGTTTTATTGCACAACACGGCAAACCTGACGTAATTATAACTGATCCACCGCGAGACGGAATGCACAAAGATGTAATTGAACAAATTATGAAAATCGAACCTGAAAAAATTGTGTATGTAAGTTGTAACTCGGCGACACAAGCAAGAGATTTGGCTTTAATGGACGAAAAATACAAAGTGACACGCGTTCGACCAGTAGATATGTTTCCGCAAACGCATCACGTAGAAAATGTTGTACTTTTGGAGAGGAGATAAGTTTTCAGACGGCAGATTGCAGTTGTTGAAATTGATATTTAAAGATTTATGAAAAAAATAATTGCCCTTTTTTTAATTGTAACATTCGCTTCTTCCAGCTGTGAGAAAGATGACATTTGCGATGCCAATACGCCCACAACGCCCCGTTTGGTAATCGATTTTTACAATGTTTCGAATGCATCTGTCAAAAAAAATGTGACCAATCTAAAAGTTATTGGAGACGGAATGACCGAAGGCATTGTTTTTAACCCTGGTGCTTCGGGTGAAGATCAATATTTAGCGAATGGAAGCAGCATTTCAATCCCATTAAAAACCGACTCCAATTCAACTAAATACAGTTTTATTCTGAATTCAGGCAATACAAATCCCACCTTAATAGATACTGATGAAGTAACGTTTAATTATACAAAAGAAGATGTTTTTGTATCGAGAGCTTGCGGTTTTAAGACCCTTTTTACGTTTGTACCAAACAATCCCATTTTTCATACCGCAGTACCAGTAACCAAAGGAAAATGGATGCAAGTTATTTCAGTCGAAAAAAGTAATATAGATAACGAAAATGAAACACACATTAAAGTATTTTTTTAGCTTTTGTCTTCTGATAGTTCAGTTTTTGGCACAGGCTCAAGAAACCACTGTAACCAAAACTACTCCAGAAAAAAAGAAATCTGAAAGCAAAATTCCAGAGACTCCAAAGCCAGTAACTGTAAAAACCGATACGATTGTTCCCGTAAAAAAAGACACTATTGTTCCTGTAAAAAAGGATCGATACGGACTTCGTGTGGGAGTCGATTTGTACAGGCTGACTCGTGGTTTATATGATGAAAATTACAAAGGAATCGAATTAGTTGGTGATTACCGCTTAACGAAAAATTATTATTTGGCTGCTGAAATAGGAAGCGAAGATAAAACGACCGAGGACGACCGATTAAATACCACTACCAAAGGAACTTACCTAAAAGTGGGTTTTGATTATAACGCCTACGAAAACTGGTTGGATATGGAAAATATTATCTCTATTGGATTGCGAGGTGGTGTTAGTACGTTTAGTCAGGAATTGAACAGTTACAAGATCTACAATGCAAATCCTTATTGGGGAGAAATGCCTTGGAAAGATTCAGGAGAGACATTCAGTGGTTTAACTGCTGGCTGGATTGAAGTTGTGGCTGGTGTAAAAGTGAAAGTATACAACAATATATTTGTGGGTTTCAGTCTTAGAATGAATACACTAATTTATGACAAAAAACCTAGCGACGACTTCGAAAACCTCTATATCCCGGGTTTCAACAGAACTTATGCTGGTAATTTTGGTGCTGGATTTAATTATACAGTCACTTATTTTATTCCATTGTATAAAAAGACTATTAAACCTAAGGAAAAGGTTAAAGGATAAAATTCCAGTGGACTTTTTTCTAATATCGCAATTCTTACTTCCTTACTACCCTATTTCTTTAATTCCTTTCATAAAAATCCAAGACATGAAAAGTTTTTCGCCATCTTTAGTTTTTGCTGCTTGAAATTTTGGTGCTAAAATAGTTCCAATCACAAATGCGGTAATTGGTATCCAAAAACCTTCTAAATTGGTGTAACTTCCAATCAAAAATCGGAATAAAATAAATAATATTCCAAAACATCCTAATTGGTATAGAAAAGCACGTACTTGTAATTTTGTCATTATTTTAATGTATTAATTTCTGCTATTGAAATCTGCTAACTGCCTTCTGAAATCTGAAATTTGGTTCTCTTACTGCCTTCATACATTTCATATTTTACCAATCTCGCTTCGATACTGGCGTTGAAAAGTTTGATTTTTCTAGAAGGTTTTAGTCCCACATATTTCAAAGCTTCCAGATTTCCGGTGATGAACCAAGCATTGGTTCCTGGATAATTTTTCTTCAAAGTATCGCCAATATTTTTGTAGAATTCTTCCATATGAATATCCAATCGCTCATCGTAAGGCGGGTTGAAAACGATATGTAATTTCCCCTGCGAGGTTTTTTCCGTTTCGAAAAAGTTTCTTTCTTCAATGGAAATATATTCGTCCAAATTGGCGTTTTTGATGTTGTCTTTGGCTTTCAAAACTGCCGATGGCGCTTTGTCATAGCCTTTTATGGTGTAATGAAATTCACGAATTTTCTTCATCAAGGAATCCATAATTTGGTCAAACAAATCATTGTCCCAATCGTTCCATTTTTCGAAAGCAAATTCCTTGCGGTTGATGTTTGCCGGAATATTACAAGCAATCATCGCGGCTTCGGCTAAGAAAGTTCCCGAACCACACATTGGATCCAAGAAATCGCCTTGACCGTCCCAACCCGAAAGCAACAAAATTCCTGCTGCCAAGACTTCATTGATTGGAGCAATATTGGTAGCTGTTCTATATCCACGTTGGTGTAAAGAATTTCCAGAAGTGTCTAAAGCAACCGAAACTTGGTCTTTGTCAATATGAATATTAATTCTCAAATCGGGATGAATTTTCTCGATACTTGGACGTTGCCCAGTTCGTTCACGAAACTGATCCACAATGGCATCTTTACATTTTTGAGAAACAAATTCCGAATGATTAAAATACTCCGAATGCACGGTCGCATCAATCACAAAAGTCTGATTGGCACTGAGAAATTTCGACCAGTTCACTCCCGAAATCCCTTTGTATAAACCATTTTCATCTCTTGCTTTGAAGAAATAAATTGGTTTCAGGATTTTCAAAGCGGTTCGCAAAGACAAATTGGCTTTGTACATAAAACCTTTGTCCCCTTTGAAACTAACCATTCTCACACCCTGCTCCACATCTTGTGCACCCAGCATTTTCAATTCGTTTGCCAGTATTTCTTCAAAACCAAAAAAGGTTTTGGCAATCATTCTAAAATTATTTTCCATCGTAAAATCAAGTATTCGGTGCAAAAATACACTAAATTTGCTGACTTGAATTAATAGAAAAAGAATAAATGCCGAATTCGCTAAAACCCAAAACACACAATTGGTTCGCCTCCTGGTTTGACACTCCTTATTATCACATTCTTTATAAAGAAAGAAATTATAGAGAAGCCCAGATTTTTATGGACAATTTGACGCACTATCTCAACCTTCCCGAGAAGTCAAAAGTACTGGATTTGGCTTGTGGCAAAGGACGCCATTCCATTTATTTGAATCAATTGGGCTTTGAAGTTGTGGGTGCCGATTTATCTGAAAATAGTATTGCCGAAGCCAATAAAAACCAAAACGAAACCCTTCATTTTCAGGTTCACGATATGCGTGAGACTTTCGAAGATAAATTTGATGCTATTTTCAATTTGTTTACCAGTTTTGGTTATTTCGAAAATGACGAAGACAATCTGACGACTTTAAAAGCGATGAAAGACAGTTTGACCGAATATGGTTTTGCTGTAATCGACTTTATGAACGTTAATCAAGTTATCGCCAATCTCGTTCCAGAAGAAGTAAAAACAGTCGATGGAATTGAGTTTCACATCAAACGGTACCAAAAAGACGGTCATATTTTTAAGGAAATAGACTTTGAAGATCAAGGACAAAAATTTCATTTCACCGAAAAAGTAAAAGCATTAACGCTCAAAGATTTTGAAGAAATGATGGAAGAAGCTGGGATTTTTCTCTTGGATATTTTTGGAGATTATAAACTCAAAAAATTCCATAAAGCCGATAGTGAACGATTAATAATGATTTTTAAATAGTTTGATTGGTTAACTGATTAATCGATTGACCGTTTAACCAATTAAAAGATTAAACAAAAATATGAATTACCTTTTACCTTTATTTTCAGTCCTTCTTGGTTATGGTATTGCTTTGTTTTTAAAACCAAAAAGCAAAACCAACCTTAAATTATTGTTGGCTTTTAGCGGTTCATTTTTACTTTCATTAACCGTGATGCACTTGCTTCCAGAAGTGTATGAAAGTCACAATCATAATATTGGACTCTTCATTATGGCGGGGATTTTATTCCAAATCATATTAGAATTTTTTTCCAAAGGTGCCGAACACGGTCACGTTCACGGTCACGAAACGATGTCGCATATTCCTTGGTTGCTTTTTGTCAGCCTCTGTATTCACGCGTTTTTAGAAGGATTTCCCGTAAGTCATCATCACAATTTAGCTGTTGGAATCGCCATTCATCATTTGCCGATAGCCATAATCTTGACCCTCTTTTTTATCAATGCCAAATTAAACAAAAAAGCGATTTTTGCCTTTATGTTTACCTTTGCCATTATGACTCCGTTGGGAACCATTATTTCAGAATATATGCCTATTTTAAATGATTATTACACCGAAATAACCGCTGTTGTCATCGGGATATTATTCCACATTTCGTCCACTATTATTTTTGAAAGTAGTGAGGGACATAAGTTTAATGTAGCTAAAGTTTCGATGATTATTTTTGGGATTATTTTGGCGTATTTTATATAAATCTTAAAAAATTTGTTTATGAAAATTCATTTTCTAGTATTGATTTCGATATTAATTCTAGCACCAAAAATCATTTCGGCTCAAAAAAAGAATATCCCTTTTAATGATCCCAAGATTCAGTACGAAGGGAGAATCTCTTTTAGCGATAGCACAGCTTCATTAAACTGGTCAGGTTCCTCTATTAGTTTGAATTTTAAAGGCTCTGAAATTTCCGCTATTCTAAAAGATGTGGATACGGCAAATTACTACAATGTAATTTTAGACGATACCGTAATTTCAAAAATTCAATTGGACACCATCAAAAAAAGCTACATTCTTGCTTCGGGTTTGAGTAAAGGAAAACACAAAATCCAACTTTACAAACGCACCGAATGGGGAAAAGGACAAACTTTTTTTTATGGATTTGAAACCAATAAAAATGATAAAATTTTATCTAAATCAAAACCTAAAAAAAAGAAAATGGAGTTTTATGGTGACTCCATTACTTGTGGTTATGGCAACGAAGTCCAAAACGGGAATGACTCTGGAACAGGACATTTTGAAAACCATTATTTAACGTACGGAGCGATTACTGCCCGACATTTTGATGCTCAATTCTCCTGTATTGCTACCAGCGGTATTGGAGTTATGGTGAGTTGGTTTCCAACTATAATGTCTGATATTTATGATTTGACCAATCCTCACGATAAAAATACTAAATGGAATTTCAACAATTACACTCCTGATATTGTGGTAATTAATCTATTTCAAAATGATTCCTGGATCGTAAACCTTCCTAAAAATGGGGAGTTTATTAAAAAATTTGGAGGTCAAAAACCCAATGAAGATTTTATTATAAAATCGTATGAAAACTTCGTGAAATCGATTAGAGAAAAATATCCAAACGCATCGATTATTTGTGCTTTAGGCAGTATGGATGCTACTAAAGAAGGTTCAAAATGGCCAAATTATATCAAAAAAGCGGTTGGAAATTTGAATGACAAAAAAATATACACTCATTTCTTTGAGTATAAAAATACGCCTGGTCATCCAAAAATAAGTGAACAAAAAGCAATGGCAGATAGTTTAATCGCTTTCATAGACGCAACTATTAAATGGTAAAATAGTTCATAATTGAAGTTAGATACGTTTAATTCAATTTTAAATTCATTTCCTTGAAATTTATTTGTTAAATTTGTAAAAACATAAAGATGGAAACTTCAATTTTACAACGAATTACCATAAAACCAGATGTTTGCAATGGTAAACCAACGGTACGAGGAATGAGAATTACGGTAGAAACCATTTTACAGTTTTTATCTGCTGGTGATTCTGTAGAAGCTATATTAGAAGCTTATCCCTTTCTTAAAAAAGAAGACATTCAAGCTTGTATCGCTTTTGCTCTAAAAAATCTATCGTCTTATAAAAATGACATTCAATTAGCTAGTTAACTATGAATTTTTCATTTTTAGTTGATGTAAATCTGCCTAAATATTTCAGTTTTTTTAATGACAATCGTTTTATTTTTGTGTCCGACATTGATTTACAAATGAGTGATACCGAAATTTGGAACTACGCCTTAAATAACGAATTTGTAATCCTCACAAAAGACACAGATTTTTATAATCGTTTCTTGGTTTCGGAAAACGCTCCCAAAATAATTTATTTTCAGTTAGGTAATTGCTCTTTGAAGCAATTGCATCAATATTTCAACAACAATTGGGACAAAATTCATACTGAGATTGAGACTTCAAGACTTATTATTGCTAAAGAAAATCATATTGAGTGTATCAAATAAAACAGTACAATATTCAATCAAAACCTATGGAAATTATTTCAAAAAGACATTTTTATAAATTTTACTTGAATCTGATTTTAATCAATGGTTTTTTTTTGATTTTAATTTCAATTTTTCAAGAATATTTCAAATACAACAAAAACAGCTTCATTATTGGAAGTTTAATTCTTTTAGTAATAGCTATTACTATTACTATGGGTTTTATAAAAAATGCTCCAAGCATTACATTAAATAAAAAAGGAATCACCTTTAAAAACCAATTCTATTGGTGGCATGATCTATCAAGTGCAAAACTAACAGGAAAAGGAGGGATGATTTTTACGTCTGGTGAATGCGCAAAACTTACTTTCAATGACTCCACAGAAATTAAAATCATCGATGATTTTTATTCCAATATTGCTGAAATAAAATGTTTTATACAGCAAATTGTCATTGAAAAAAAAGACAAAATTGAAGAATTTAATCATGAAATAGACAGCCTTGAATTAACTAAAGAGGACGCTACAACCTATAATGGAAATCCTATTTTTACTCTTAGTGGAATTATGATGTGGGGATTAATGGTATTATTTTTAGTAGTCCCAGTTATAAACTCAGTTGGTAATATTATTTCTAAAGCATACGCTTTTTTATTTTTTTTATCGGCGCTTCTTTTTTTGTTATTTTCAAGAATGTATCATTCTTTCAAGATTTCCGATCAATATTTACAAGTGAAAAAAAACTATTTTTTTTGGAGAAAGGAAGTTTATGAAATTAATCTTATCAAAGAAATTGTATTTTAC
>DAORUG010000135.1:0-8267 GCA_035433125.1 Flavobacterium sp. | reverse complement strand
ACCTTTTTTTTGGGCAAAACTTCCCCAAAGCAAGAAAACCACATTTTCCTTTTCGTCTGAGATTTTCTGGATAATGGCATCGGTAAAAAGATTCCATTTCAAGTATTTATGACTGTTGGGATTGTCCTTTCGAACCGAAAGTGAAGCATTTAAAAGTAAACCCCCTTGTTTTGCCCAACGCTCTAAATTACCCGAATTAGGAAAAAAAATGGCTCCCAAATCATCATTCAATTCACGAAAAATATTGCGCAATGAAGGCGGAATCTTAACACCATCATTCACCGAAAAGCACAATCCATTGGCTTCACCTACTCCGTGATAAGGATCCTGACCAATAATAACGACTTTTAAATCATCGAATGAACAATAATCAAAAGCAGAAAAAATCAATTCTTTTGGAGGAAAACAAATGTGGTTTGGTATTCTTCATCGACGGTTTTCATCAAATCCTTGAAATACGTTTTTTGGATTTCATCTGATAAAATAGTTTGCCAGGAAAGATTGAGATTGGGTTGCATATTTTAAAATTTGCCTAATTCGGTTTTAATGACAACTTCTAATTTTGGCAAATAATCTTCACATATTTCATAGACAATCTCATAATCAAGCATTTCATAATGATGAGAAATAAAATCACGAAAACGAATAATTTTATTCCACTCCATTTCTGGATAATTAGTTTGCAATAAATTATTTTTTCTTGAAGTGTTTTTCAAATTTTCACCAATGGCTTGAAGTCTAGTAACAATCGCATCGAGAAGTGTTTTTCCATAATCTGTTGAAATAAAATCAGTTGGAGTATTAATTTCAGAAAATCTTTTATTACAAATATTGATATGATCTAAAATAGTTTCTAGCGAATATTTATAAATAGCATCATACATAAATCAAATCGTTTTTGATAGTATTCAGAAAACGCTCTGATAAATGAGGTCCTTTTCTAACGATTTCAATTTTGGAA
Source organism: Flavobacterium sp. (assembly GCA_035433125.1). Lineage (GTDB taxonomy): Bacteria > Bacteroidota > Bacteroidia > Flavobacteriales > Flavobacteriaceae > Flavobacterium. The sequence goes on along the minus strand of DAORUG010000135.1, from coordinate 7,306 downwards.
TTTAATTTTTGTTCTAAGTAAGAATACAATCCCATCAACAAACTATAGGAAGGCTCTGTAAACTCAACCATAAAATCAACATCACTGTCCTTATTCTCTACTCCTTTTGCGTAAGAACCAAACAAAGCAATGGTAACAACCCCATAATTATCTTTAAGGAATTGCTTGTCTGTTTGTAGAGTATTGATTATTTCGTCCTTTTTCATTTAACAAATATAAAAATTAATTGTTTTAGATTAATACAACTTAACAAGTTTGTAACTTTGTCTAAAATTTCTACCCAATTAAATGATATCCATTACAGAAAAAACGCTTCAAGATTTACAATTCCCGACTGTTCTCGAAACCATTTCGGCCATTTGCAACACCGATATTGGCAAGCAAAAAGCATTGGAAATAATCCCTTTCCGAGACAAGGAAACTTTGATGAATGCTTTGATGCAAACCTCGGAATACGTTTCGTCATTTCAAAATAATAATGCCATTCCCAATCATGGTTTTGATGCTATTACCTATGAAATCAAATTCTTGGCCATAGAAGACAGTTTTCTTGAAGTGGGTGGTTTTCGAAAAATTGCCACCATTTCGGATACCACGAATTTTATGTTGAATTATTTCAAGAAATTCGAAGATTATTATCCTTATTTGAATGTTAAGGCCTCGAAGATAGAGATTACCAAGGAAATTAGTAGTTTGATTGATGTAGTGGTCGATAAATACGGAGAAATAAAAGACAACGCCTCCCCGGATTTATTGAATATTCGTCGGGAAATGAATTCCGTTCGCGGTAAAGTCAACCAAAGTTTTGGTGTGGCTTTAACCCAATACAATTCACTAGGCTATCTTGACGATATTCGGGAAAGTTTTGTGCAGAATCGTAGGGTTTTGGCGGTTTTGGCCATGTATCGCCGCAAGGTGAAAGGCTCCATTTTGGGCAGTTCAAAAACAGGAAGTATCGCTTACATCGAACCCGAAACGACCTTGAAATATTCACGTGAATTGAGCAATTTAGAATATGAAGAAAAAGAGGAAATAAACCGAATTCTGAAACAATTATCCAATCAAATTCGTCCTTTTTTGCCTTTGCTAATTCAATATCAGGATTTCTTGAGTGATATTGACGTGATTGCTGCAAAAGCTAAATATGCCAATAGAATCAATGGAATTTTGCCTGCTATAACTGAAAATCGAAGACTTTATTTCAGAGATGCCTTCCATCCTATTTTGTATTTGAACAACAAACTGAAAAACGAAATTACGCATCCTCAAACTTTTGAATTAAACCAAGAGAAAAGAATTATTGTGATTTCGGGCCCCAATGCCGGAGGAAAAACCATATCCTTAAAAACCGTTGGATTATTGCAATTGATGTTACAATCCGGAATGCTGATTCCTGTTCACGAACGCAGTGAAACCTTTTTATTCGATAGAATTTTAACCGATATTGGCGACAATCAATCTATTGAAAATCATTTGAGTACCTACAGTTACCGACTAAAAAACATGAACTATTTCTTGAAGAAATGCAACAAGAAAACCATGTTCTTGATTGATGAATTTGGTACTGGTTCTGACCCTGAATTGGGAGGTGCTTTGGCTGAAATTTTCTTGGAGGAATTCTACCATCGAGAAGCTTTCGGGATAATAACGACACATTATTCGAACCTGAAAATCTTGGCCAACGAATTGCCTTTTGCCATCAATGCCAATATGTTGTTTGACGAAAAAACATTGGAACCAATGTACAAATTAGTTTTAGGTCAAGCCGGAAGTTCATTTACCTTTGAAGTGGCCTTGAAAAACGGAATTCCGTTTAGTTTAATCAATCGAGCTAAAAAGAAAATCGAAGTCGGAAAAGTGCGTTTCGACAAAACCATTGCCACACTTCAAAAAGAGCGTTCGAAATTAGAAAAAACTTCTATCAATTTGAAAGAAGAAGAATCTAAAGCCCGTGAAGAAAGTAAAAAAATGGAAAACATCAATGTAAAAATCAAACAAAAACTGGAAAGTTATCAGGAATTATACGACAGCAACCAAAAGACGATTTACATTGGGCAAAAAATAGAAACTATCGCCGAAAATTATTTCAACAACAAAAACAAGAAAAATTTGATTGGTGAGTTTTTAAAAATCATCGAAATCGAAAACTCAAAACGAATAAAAGCGACTCCAAAAGAAGCTAAGGCAATTATAGAAAAGAAAAAAGAGGTAGTCAAAGAAATTGAAGTTAAAGTCGAGGAAATCAGGGTTGCCAAAAAAGAAAAGAAACTAAAACCAATTATCGAAAAGCCAAAACCAATTCTAAAACTAGGCGATCGAGTGCGAATGTTTGATGGAAAAGCTGTGGGAAGTATTGATAACATTGAAAAAAACAAAGCCACTGTGAATTACGGAATATTTACTTCGAAAGTGAGTTTAGATCTGTTGGAATTAGTTGAAGCTGTTAAGAAATAAAAATATGCAAAACCTCCCTCCCAACAAAAAAATAATCCTCTTTGACGGCGTTTGCAATTTGTGCGATGCAGCCGTTCAATTTGTGATTCAACACGACAAGAAAGATGTGTTTCGATTCGTGGCTTTACAGTCGGAATTGGGTCAGGAAATTTTAAAACATATTGGAATCAACTCAAAAAACATTGATAGTATAATTCTTTATGAACCTGGAGTTGCTTATTATTATAAATCACAAGCAGCTTTGGAAATCGCAAAAAGTTTAGGTGGATTTTTTCATTTTGGAACTCTTTTCAGGATTATTCCAACTGGAATCAGCAATCAACTTTATGATTACATTGCTAAAAACCGTTATAAATGGTATGGCAAAAAAGAAAGTTGCTTGATGCCTACCGCAGCATTACAATCAAAATTTTTATAGCGAAAAACCTCAAGGATTAAAAAAACCTTTGAGGCTTAAACAAACATCAATAATTATATGACAATTATCATAAAATTTATTTTGTAAGAAGTATATATTTGATAAAAATTAAGAAACTATGAAAGATACAACACTTTTTTCTTGGGATAATGGAACTATTATTATGGTAGTCGTATTCGGTTTAGTAATTGCAGGAATTGTTTCAGCTGTTCTTATAATGATGAATTCCGATAAAAAGAAATAATTTTGCAAAAAAAAAAGAGGATACCTAAATGGATATCCTCTTGCAATTTAAAACTCTAATAGAAAAACTTAACTTCTAATTAGTTTTCTGTATTTCAATCTCTTAGGCGTTAAATCTCCACCTAAACGTTTCTTTTTATTTTCCTCATAATCAGAGAATCCGCCTTCGAAATAATAAACTTCGGAATTTCCTTCGAATGCTAAAATATGCGTACAAATTCGGTCCAAAAACCATCTGTCGTGCGAAATTACAACAGCACAACCTGCAAAATTTTCTAAACCTTCTTCCAATGCTCGAAGCGTATTGATGTCCAAATCATTCGTTGGCTCATCCAATAAAAGTACGTTTCCTTCTTCTTTCAAAGTCATTGCAAGGTGCAAACGGTTTCTTTCTCCACCAGAAAGCATTGAAACTTTCTTGTTTTGTTCACCACCACCAAAATTGAAACGAGATAAATAAGCACGAGAATTCACTTGTCGTCCGCCCATCATTATCAATTCCTGACCATCGGCAAAGTTTTCCCAAATTGATTTGTTTACATCAATATTCGAATGCGCTTGATCTACATAAGCGATTTTCACAGTATCGCCAATTAAAAACTCACCTGCATCTGGTTTTTCTTCGCCCATAATCATTTTGAAAATAGTCGATTTACCAGCACCGTTTGGTCCGATAATTCCAACAATTCCGGCTTGTGGCAAGGTGAAATTTAAATTATCATAGAGTAATTTATCACCAAATGCTTTAGCAACATTCTTAGCTTCAATTACATTGGTTCCCAAACGTGGACCATTTGGAATATAAATTTCTAATTTTTCATCCAATTGTTTTTGGTCTTCATTCAAAAGTTTATCGTAGTTCTGCAAACGTGCTTTTTGCTTTGTTTGACGTCCTTTGGCACCTTGACGAACCCAATCCAACTCGCGCTCTAAGTTTTTTCTACGTTTCGAAGCTACTTTTTCTTCTTGGGCCATTCTATTCGATTTTTGCTCCAACCAAGAAGAATAATTTCCTTTCCAAGGAATACCTTCACCTCTATCCAATTCCAAAATCCAACCGGCAACATTATCCAAGAAATAACGGTCGTGAGTTACAGCTATAACAGTTCCTGCGTATTGTGCCAAATGTTGTTCTAACCATAGAACAGACTCAGCATCCAAGTGATTCGTAGGCTCATCGAGAAGCAAAACATCAGGTTGTTGCAATAACAAACGACATAAAGCCACACGACGACGCTCTCCACCAGACAAGTTTTTGATTGGAGTATCGCCATCTGGAGTCCGCAAGGCATCCATTGCGATTTCTAGTTTGGTATCGATTTCCCAAGCACCAAGCGCGTCAATTTTGTCCTGCAAAGCGGCTTGACGATCCATCAATTTGTCCATTTTGTCTGGATCGGAATAGTTTTCTTCAAGACCAAATAAATCGTTTATTTTATTGTATTCCTCCAAAACAGCCATTGTTTCGGCAACTCCTTCTTGAACAATTTCGAGTACCGTTTTTGTTTCGTCTAATTGTGGATCTTGTTCCAAATATCCAACTGTGTAACCCGGTTGAAAAACAACATCGCCTTGATAATTTTTATCAACTCCGGCAATAATCTTCAAAAGAGAAGATTTTCCAGAACCATTAAGTCCCAAAATTCCAATTTTAGCTCCATAAAAGAAACTCAAATAAATATTTTTAAGAACAGGTTTGTCTGCTCCTTGATAAGTTTTACTCAATTTTTGCATTGAGAAAATTACTTTTTTATCGTCAGCCATATCGATTTATGATTTTAGATTTTTTGAATATATATTTTATACAAGACTAACTGAACACTTTTTCTGTGTCTTGTTTCTGAACACTGAACACTTTACTACACTCTCCCTTTCAAGGAATTAAAAACCCAAGCATTAGCAAAGAAACCCAAGCCAACAGCGGCAAATCCCCATCCTGCTACATCATCATATCTAAAAGCACCTAACCCTATCAATAACAATCCCATTAGTATCATTATCAAGGTAGCCCATCCTAAAATAGTATTTTTATTCATCCCCATAATTATTGTTTTTTTTTATTTTAGAAGTGCAAATATCGCAAAATTTTCTCCACTAATTGAATATTTTAAAAAGCATTTCTTTCAACAAATCCGATTGTGGTAAAGCATTCGCTCCAACTCCTTTACTTTTCACATCAATATCCCGTAACGACCCCACAATTTGGCTCACTTTACGCATTGGATAATTTTTGAGTGCAATGTCATAATCCTTTAAAAAAAAAGGGTTAACACTCAATACTTTGGCAACATTATTCGGATTTTTGTCTTTCAATCCGTGGTATTTTAGTAGTTGAACAAAAAAGCTAAAAACTAAACTCGTGGTCATTACTATAGGATTGTCTTTCGGATTTTGCGCAAAATTATCGGCAATCGTATAGGCTCGCAATTGGTTTCGGTCTCCAATTGCTTTTCGCAATTCGAATACATTAAAATCCTTACTGAAACCTATATTTTCCTCAATATGATGCGGCGTTATCGTGCTGCCTTTCGGCAAAATGATTTGCAGTTTCTCCAATTCGTTGTTGATTTTACTCAAATCGGTTCCCAAGAATTCCACCAACATCGCATTGGCTTTGGGTTCGATGGAATATTTTTTTCCTGCCAAAACCCGTTTAATCCAATCCCCTACTTGATTTTCATACAGTTTTTTGCTTTCGTAAACGATGCCGTTTTTAGCTAAAAGTTTGGTTACTTTTTTTCGTTTATCCAATGTTTTGTATTTATAACAAATAACCAAAACCGTTGATTGCATTGGGTTTTCGGCATAACTTTCGATTTTGTCGATAGTTCTTGACAAATCCTGAGCTTCCTTTACAATCACTACTTGACGCTCGGCCATCATCGGATAGCGTTTGGCTGTCGAAACAATATCTTCTATTGTAACATCACGTCCATACAAAACGGTTTGATTGAATCCTTTTTCGTCTTCCGTCAACACTTTGTCTTCGATATAATCGGATAATTTGTCAATGTAATAAGACTCTTCTCCCATCAAAAAATAGATAGGTTTAATGTTGCCCGCCTTGATGTCATTCACTATTTTTAAAACTTCGTCCATTTTTCTTGGTTTCAAGTTTAAGGTTTCAAGTTTCAAGTTGCTCAACCTGAAACTTGAAACCTTAAACTAAATTAACTATTTTTGCCTTATGCAACAACTCAATTTTCCTTCTTATTCTTTTCGTTTCAAAAATAGCGAAAATAAAGTGTCTATTTTCGACGAAATTAGGAAAAAATTCATCATTCTCACTCCCGAAGAATGGGTTCGCCAACACGTTGTCCGGTTTTTATTGGAAGAAAAAAAATATCCAAAATCATTAATCAACGTCGAAAAAGTTTTGAATGTCAACGGATTAAGAAAAAGATATGACATTGTTGTTTTCAATACCGATGGCTCCATCTTTGTTTTGGTAGAATGCAAAGCTCCCGAAATTAAAACCGCACAAGCTACTTTCGACCAAATTGCCCGCTACAATATGACCTTGAAAGCTCAATATTTGATGGTAACTAATGGTTTGAATCATTACTTTTGCCTGATGGATTTTGAGAATGAAAAATATGAGTTTTTGAAGGAGTTGCCGGATTACCAAATAAAAAAAGTCTAAATGAAAATCATAAGTTGGAACATTGAGAGGCCAAAAATTGATAAAAAGTTAGCCAAAAATAAATTCATTATTGAACAAATAAATTTATTGAACCCTGACATTATATTTTTAACGGAAACAAACTGTGTAATCGATTTTGGAACTGAATATTATTCTATAAAATCAGAAGAATTACCAAAATTTCACAATAATCAAGATTATCATCAAGGAGAAAATAGAGTAACTATTTTCAGTAAGTATAAATTTGAAAGCATCTATGAAACCTATGATAAATTCACAAGTGTTTGCGGAAAAGTAAAAACGGAATTTGGAGAATTAAACCTATATGGAAGTATAATTGGAAGTTTTGGAGGAAAGGATATTCACTTTAAAAATGATTTGAAAAACCAAAAAATAGATATTGCTAAACTTAATGGAAATATATGTTATTCTGGAGATTTCAATATTTCGTTTTCAGGATTTCCATATCCTGACAAGCTAACAATAAATGAAACAAATAAATTTTTCAGAGAAAATAGCTTGGTTAATTTGACTAGTCAAAATGAAAA
>DAORUG010000134.1:0-8417 GCA_035433125.1 Flavobacterium sp. | reverse complement strand
CTTTTTATTAAATCTCCTGTGGCAAAATCTAATCTTTCAATTACAATTGGCACAACTCTTCCAACTTGATTATTATTCTGAATTTCAACTACTTTTGCAGGTATAACAAAAGTAAAACCATCATCATATTTATTCGGTGATTTTTTTCTCGGAGGTATAACTCTTAATTCCATTGTCAATTTGTATTGATCGTTGTGTATGTTTTTTGGAGATATTGCACAACAAAACCCTAGTTGTTATGATTGCCTTTTTGTTTTAGATTTTCAACTGCTTCAATTACTCCAAATTCATCCAGCTTCACAAAAATAAAACTCGCTTGATAAAGAAAATGTACAGTTTTCACTTTATCAGGATACATATTTTCGTGAGATTTTGGATTGCGAATTCCGATTATCATTCCCTCAAACATTTTCATATATCCTTGCTGAATATTTCTTCCAGTTTCTGTTGTAATATCAGCAAACTGAATTACCGGATTATTTACGGAGAAAGCTCTTGTCATTAATACGGCTCCATCATATTCATTACCAGTTTTTGATAAAGTATATTTTTTGATAATATGATTTGCTTCTCTCAAACAAGCTAAAACTGCATCGGCAAATTCTCCATTTTCGAATCTTTGTTTAGCTAACTCGTAAACCTTTGGGTGTAAATATTCCCAAAAACCTTCATCTTTTTGCATATTTTATGAATTTAATTACATTTTTATGGGGCTACCACTAAAACTTGATCACTTGGCGATGTTGCAGATTAAGGAAGCCTAATCTTTCAGTTAATGACTAATTTTACCTGTAATAAACCATCTTAAAATTAAGTTTAATCCTACTATATTGGCAAACGACAATTCGAAATGGTTTTTAAAAAGGTAAATCATCGTCACAAGAAAAATCAAATAGAGATTTTGGCACAAATTCTTCATAAATATAAAAAGAATCTACTACATATTCTACATAAAGTTCTTCATTAGTGCGTGTTTTAATTAGAAGTGCAATATTTGCCTTTGGTTCTACCTTTTTCAAATTTTCTAAAATTTCTGGCATTATATAAACCCTAAATTTAGTAATCGGATCATAATATCGAAGAATTCCATCGATATATTCCCAATTTATTTTTAAATTTATAGATGTTCCTATCGATAAAATGTCAACATTAAGTAATTTATTAAAATCATTTAATGTCGCAACTGTTATAACCCTATAACTAAATTTTTCATCAACACACATTTCCTTTGTTCGATATCTATCGGGCATCTTTGTATGCCAAAATATCCGATTAATCTCCCATTTATCAAAAGTTTCATATTCTTCATAATCAAAATACGTTTTTCTGAAACTTGTATGTGCTGATAAAATTTTACGATTTTTAATAAGTTCAAAATAATTAAATATGTCTCTTGATAAAAGTATATTTGCTACCGGATTTAATGTTATTTTACTTTTACTAAACGGAAGATCACACATTGCTCTCAAATCATGTTCTGTAATACCCGCTTTATATTTAGCAAGAATATTTTTATCGTCTGTTACGACCAATTGTGGTATATCATCTATATAAATAAAATTATCTAGTAAATCATTTGCTTGTTCAAATGATGCTAAACGTTCTAAATGAAATTTTAAATGGACATCGCCAAGCCTTTCGATTGATATGTAAAAATTTTTCATGAATTCACGTTTTATATGTAAAATTCCGACCAACTCTTAAAATTACGTAACTAGTCTTTCTTCTAAAAAGAACAAAATCAAAACCTCATATTGACCTTCACATTGAAAACTCGTGTGGTCATATAATTAGGAATAGCGTATTGATTTTTGGAATACACATCACGAACCCAAGTATTGGTAATCGCGTTTTGGTTGTCGAAAAGGTTGAAAATTTCCAATCCAATGGCCAATTCCTTGAAACTTTGCAACCATTTTTTATCAGAAGGATTTTGTTCATCAATTAAAACTTTGGAAAAACCTACATCGGCACGGCGATAATCATTTAATCGACTTTGGTACAAATAAGGATCTGCATAGGAAGGTGAACCTCCAGGCAAACCTGTATTATAAACTAAATTAAGGTATAATTTGATACTTGGAATCTTAGGCATATAATCTTGAAATAAAAGCGCAAATTTCAATCTTTGGTCGGTTGGTCTCGAAATAAATCCTTTGTTGTCGATATTTTCTTCGGTTTTTAGATAACCAAAACTGAACCAAGATTCAGTTCCCGGAACAAATTCACCGTTCAATCTAAAGTCAAATCCTTCGGCATACGCTTTGGCATTATTGGCTGCAGCATACCGAATTCGAACATTGTCCAAAGTATAAGGATTTACGTCTGTCAACGATTTATAATACACTTCCGAAACCATTTTGAAAGGACGATTCCACATCTTGAAACTATAGTCATTACTCAAAACAATGTGTATGGATTGCTGTGCTTTGACATCGGGTTGCACTACTCCATTGGCATCACGCAACTCCCGATAAGACGGCGGTTGATGATACAATCCTCCCGAAAGTCGGAAAAACATATCCTTGTTCCAATTGGGTTTCAACGAAAATTGTGCTCTTGGACTGAAAGTAATTTGTGTAAAACTCGTAATATTGTCGCCAGAAACTGTCCAATTTTGTGAACGAACTCCGGCATTCATCCAAATTTCGTTGTTGCCAATATACCCTTTTCGACTCCATTGCACATAACCTGAAAATCGATTAATGTCAACAAAATTTGTCGCTCTCACATTTTGATACGGAACCAATGGACCTGTATATGGTGAATACGGCTGGTCGTTTTTTGGTAAAAATTCAATGGGTGGATTTATCGAAAATCCAGCCGAATCAATTACTTCCCACTCAATTACACGATCCCGGATGGATTCGCGCGTGAATTTAGCTCCCCATTCGAATTGGTTTTTTTTCCAATTGTGAATTCCTTTTAATTCAGTATTGATAATTAAAGCATCTAAATCATTTCTGGCATGATTGAGTTGTGCGCCAATTCCTCTCGTGAAAGCAACATCTCCAAAATTTTCAGAACCAAAATTAGAATCTACTTCGCCCAAACGGTATTGTGCCAAAATATCATAATATTCTTGTTCTTGAGTATGATAAGCAGATGCAATCAATTTATACGTAGAATTTTTCGAAGCAGTATAAGTTGACTTTACAGCGCCAAAAACAGTGGTATATTTATCTTTTTCCTGACCTTCATAATAAATCAACAAAGCCATTGGATCATCAATGGTTCCAAAATTAGTCTGACGGGTTAAGGGTTGGTATTTATAATCGTTGGAAGAAATATTACCCAAAAAACTAAATTCCCATTTGTCAGAAGGCTTGAAATTGACATTGGTTTGAAAGTCCGCAAATACGGGAGTATAATTCGTTTGCGTTTCTTGGCTATCCACTAAAAGTGAATTGTTGCGATAGCGAATTCCGTTAACGGTTGACCATTTTCCGTTTTTGGAAACGGCATCTACGGCTACACTTGCGCCAAGTAAACTTGCTTCGGCAACGGCTCCAAATTGAGTAGGTGTTCGATACGTAATATCTAACACTGAGGATAATTTATCACCAAATTTGGATTGAAATCCTCCAGCCGAAAAATCAACATTTTGAACCAAGTCGGTATTGGTAAAACTCAATCCTTCTTGTTGACCGGAACGAATTAGGAAAGGACGATAGACTTCGATTTCGTTTACATACACTAAATTTTCGTCATAATTTCCGCCTCTAACGGCATATTGCGTACTCAATTCATTATTGGAATTTACACCCGGCAAGGATTTCAAAATATTTTCGACTCCTGGATTGGCACCAGGAATTTTCCGAATCATTTCGGGCTCTAAAACGGTAACACCCTGAACTCTTTTTTTATTATTTACCGTAATAATTACTTCACCCATTTGTTCATCTTGGTCGTTCATAACCAAATTGAATTCGTAATCTTCATCAGTCTTTAGGGTAATAGCAACCGTAGCTTTTTTTAAAGAAATATGCGAAAAAACAACGACAACCTTTTGATTGGCAGGAACCGTCAAAATATAAAAACCATTGGCATTGGATCGAGTCCCGATGCCTTGGCTCGAAACATTTACATTGGAAACTGGTTGATTATTTTTATCAAGAATAACTCCTTTTATCCGAGCAGATTGTGCAGAGGCAAAGAATCCGAAACAGAACAAGCAGAAAACGAGTATTAATTTATGTAGACCCAAGAAATTTGATTTTATTGTTTTTGACTTCGAAAAAAACGAGTTTCAAAGATAGTAGAATTTCCTAAATTATCCATCACAATAATTTTTAATTCATTGGCTCCTTCGGCAACAATTCCGTCACTGAAATTATGGGTGATTTTCTTGGTTTTATTGTCATATTCGAATAAAATCCATTTCCCGTTCAGATAACCGTTATAGGATTTAATTCCTGATAAGCCATCGCTGATGGAGAATTGAATAAATTTCCTGTTGGTTAGCCATTGTCCTTCGATGGGTTTAGAAATTGTAATTTTTGGCGGCACAGTGTCTAATACCAAAGCATATTTGCCTAAAGTTTTTACATTAATTTTGAAAATACTGTCTTTTCGAAAAGTATAATTATATCCAATCTTATTTACACCAATGGAGCCAATAAATAATTTTTCTCTTTGAGCTTCGCTGAATTTATGATCTTCTATTTCAATAGTAAAATTGGAATGTGCAGGCACGGTATCGCTATGCAGAAATAAGGTATCGTTTTTAACATCAAAATTCAAATTGAAATCTTCATAGAAAGTATTTGGAGGAAAGAAAACTGACATGTTTTCTTTAGTAAAATTTGATTCGTTTTTTGCTTTTACAAAATATTTTGAAATGGGCTCCTTTTCAATAATAACAGGTAAAACTTTAGTGACAATCGGGATAGATACTGTGGTCAAATTACCAAAAAAGTCAGCAACTACTATGCGGTATTGCCCTGTCAAATTGGGTACAACATTTACAACTCCATTGGTAGCATCAGTTTTAATAATACTAAAATTATAAGGAGATTTCATAAATAATTTTTGTACTCTTTGCTGTGTTTTTTTATACATCGGGTAGTCAATCAACGCATTGATATATCGCATTTCATCAAAAGAATAGGTGTCAAATTGATAACCAAAATTAGGATTACCATTGTAAAATGTTTGTACTTTATAAACCCCATTTTTGTTGAATGATACATCATCATAATCGAAAGTATTTATACCAAAACCAATTCTACCATTGGCAACCACTTGATCTCCCAAATAGGCCCCATCCTTTTGTAAAACCAGGTTCAATAATAAAGGTCGTTTGGATTGATTTACCATAGATTCATTGTCTATTGGATAAGCATAAACAGCATATACAATAGGTTTTTTAGTGTCTTTCAAGAATTTATCAAACCCAAAAAGCATTGGATTTATAATATTTTCAGTGATATTATCTCGAAATTCAAAATGTAAATGAGGTCCCTCAGAAGCTCCTGTATTTCCGGAAAGCCCAATAATCTGGCCTTTCGTAACAACTAATTCACCAGGTTTGAGATACTTTTCAATTTCAAAAGATTGTTCCTCGTAGTGTGTTTTTTTGATAAAATCTTCTATCGCATCGGTTGCTCTTTGTAAATGTCCATAAACTGAAGTATAGCCATTAGAATGAGTAATATAAATTGTTTTTCCGTTTCCAAAGGTTGAAATTTTTATTCTTGAGACATAGCCATCAGCCACAGCATGAACTTCTAAACCTTCTTTTTGCAAGGTTTTAAAATCAAACCCGGCATGAAAATGGTTCGGTCTCAACTCTCCAAAATTTCCAGATAACTGCATTGGAATATCTAAAGGAGGCCTAAAATAATCTGTTGGATAATTGACTTGGGCGAAAATAGAATAATAAAAAAAGATAAAAAACAGGCTAAATCTCATAGAATTGATTTTTGCTAAGATAAAAAAAAGTAGTTTACAAAAATTTATATAGGCAACTAAAATTATAATCAACTGTTATACTGACAATTGATATTTTTTATATAAAAAAGCTAATAAAATATTGTAAAAATAAAAAGGAATACTAACTTTGTAAGATTAAGTAATACTTAGGATACTATATGAGTGTAATTGCAGAAATAATTGATACTCTTGAAAATAAGATTGAAAAACTATTTACAAAAATAAATAGTTTGGAGAAAAAATCTCAAGATTTGAAAATTGAATTAACAAAATCTGCAGCTATCATACAAACGCAGTCTCAAGAAATTGAAGACCTAAAAGCACAGTATGAAACACTAAAAATAGCCAACGCATTACTGGGCAGTGAAGAGAATAAAAGAGATACAAAGCTTAAAATAAATTCATTAATTCGTGAAATTGATTACTGCATAGCACAGCTATCAGATTAGTAAAAAATATGGACGAAAAGCTTAAAATTAAGATATCGATTGCGGACAGAGTCTATCCATTGACCGTGGAACTCTCTCAAGAAGAAGGGCTTCGAAGCGCCTCGAAGAAAATTGATACGATGATAAAGCAATTTGAAGAAAATTATGCCGTTCGCGACAAACAAGATGTACTAGCCATGTGTGCTTTGCAATTTGCGTCACAAACAGAACAAAAGCAAATTGATAATGCTATCGATGGTGTAGCGACTATAGAAAGAATTAAAAAAATCAATGCGCTTTTAGATCAATATCTCCTAGATTAAACACGTTCTTTACAGAAACTAAGATACTGCCTACATTAGTTCACATTTGGTAAACTCAACACTAACAATTTAGAATGAGCAAATCATCGTTACTATAGCAAGCCAATTCAGTTTGGAAGCTTGAACAGCGAGTTAGCTCAAAACTTGTATTTCCGAGTTTATTCAAGCAATCTAATGTAGGCTTTTTTTATATATAAATTTTAACAACTATGGACATTTTAACAATAATTATTTCAGGAATTGTAGGTATTGCAGGAGGTTTTGGATTAGCCAAAATAATTGAAAAAAGCAACATTTCTAATTTGATCAAAAACGCAAAGAAAGAAGCTGCTTCCATCTTAAAAGATGCTAATCTTGAAGCCGAAAACATCAAAAAAGACAAAATACTTCAAGCAAAGGAGAAATTTATCGAATTAAAATCAGAACACGAACAAGTAATTCTATCTCGCGATCAAAAGATGGCAGAGGTTGAAAAAAGAATTCGTGACAAAGAATCACAAATTTCAAATGAATTATCTAAAGCTAAAAAAGTAAATGATGATTTCGAAGCAAAAACGATAGAGTACAACGCTAAAATTGAAACTTTAGATAAAAAACAATCAGAAGTAGATAAGTTACACAAAAGCCATCTTCAACAACTCGAAGTTATTGCAGGTTTATCCACTGAAGACGCAAAAAGTCAATTGATTGAGGGATTAAAAGCTGAAGCCAAAACCCAAGCGATGTCTCACATTCAAGATACTATTGAAGAGGCTAAACTTACCGCACAACAAGAGGCTAAAAAAATCATTATCAACACCATTCAAAGAGTTGGAACAGAAGAAGCGGTTGAAAACTGCGTATCCGTTTTCAACATCGAGTCGGATGATGTAAAAGGTAGAATTATTGGTCGTGAAGGTAGAAACATTAGAGCGATTGAAGCCGCAACTGGAGTTGAAATCATTGTTGATGACACGCCAGAAGCGATTATTCTTTCTTGTTTTGATCCAGTTCGTAGAGAAATTGCACGTTTAGCTTTGCATAAATTGGTAACCGACGGAAGAATTCACCCAGCACGAATCGAAGAAGTAGTAGCAAAAACTACCAAACAAATTGACGACGAAATCATTGAAGTGGGAAAACGTACCGTTATCGACTTAGGAATTCACGGTTTACACCCTGAATTGATTAAAGTGGTGGGTCGAATGAAATACCGTTCATCTTATGGACAAAATTTATTGCAACACTCTCGCGAAGTGTCTAAACTTTGCGGAATTATGGCAGCCGAATTAGGATTGAACGTAAAACTGGCCAAAAGAGCTGGTTTACTTCACGATATTGGTAAAGTTCCAGATGCTGAAAGCGATTTACCACACGCTTTATTAGGAATGCAATGGGCGGAGAAATATGGTGAAAAAGAAGAAGTTTGCAACGCCATTGGAGCACACCACGACGAAATCGAAATGAAATCATTGTTGTCGCCAATCATTCAGGTTTGTGATGCTATTTCAGGAGCAAGACCAGGAGCCAGAAGACAAGTGTTGGATTCCTACATTCAACGTTTGAAAGACTTGGAAGAAGTGGCTTACGGATTTGGTGGCGTGAAAAATGCCTATGCAATCCAAGCAGGTAGAGAACTTCGTGTTATTGTAGAAAGCGAAAAAGTTTCTGATGAAAATGCAGCCACTTTATCTTTCGAAATTTCACAAAAAATTCAAACCGAAATGACGTATCCAGGTCAAGTAAAAGTTAC
>DAORUG010000133.1:0-8473 GCA_035433125.1 Flavobacterium sp. | reverse complement strand
AAGTAGTTCGTGGAGGTTCTTGGAAAGATGTTGCTTATTTCCTTCAAGTAAGTACCAGAACTTTTGAATATGCTGATTCTGCAAGAAGTTTCATAGGGTTTAGAACAGTTCAGGATTATATGGGAACCCAATCAACTGAAAAATTAAAGAAAAAAAAGTAACCCCTTATACAAACTAATATAAATTAACCTAAAAAAAAACATTATGGCATTGATAAGTAAACAAACGATGAATTTTGCATATGGAATGGGAGCGGCAGTAGTAATTATTGGAGCTTTATTCAAAATTACCCATATCGAATGGGGTTTTATAACCGGAAATTTAATGCTTACAATTGGTCTTGTAGTTGAAGCGGGTATTTTTGCTCTTTCTGCATTTGAACCTGTAGATAAAGATTTAGATTGGACATTAGTTTACCCAGAATTGGCCAATGGTGAAGCTCGAAAAAAAGTAGCTAAAGTTGAAGAGCCTACAGAAGATGCTCAAGGATTATTGTCTAAAAAACTAGACGCTATTCTAAAAGACGCAAAAATCGACGGCGAATTGATGTCAAGTTTAGGAAATAGTATCAAAAACTTTGAATCAGCTGCTAAAGCGATTTCTCCAACTGTTGATTCTATGGCTTCTACAAAAAAATACAGCGAAGAATTAACCTTGGCTGCAGCTCAAATGGAATCTTTGAATAGTTTGTATAAAATTCAATTGCAAAGCGCTTCAAGAAATGCACAAATCAACGAGGAAGTTGTAGAAAATAATATAAAATTAAAAGAACAAATGCAATCGTTAACTTCTAACTTGTCTTCATTGAACAATGTGTATGGAGGAATGCTTTCTGCAATGAGTAATAAAGGATAATTAGTTCAGACTTTATAAAAAAAACAATAACTAATTATTAGAAAATATGGCAGCAGGAAAGTTAAGCCCTAGGCAGAAGATGATAAACCTAATGTATTTGGTTTTTATCGCGATGTTAGCATTAAATATGTCCAAAGAAGTTTTATCAGCTTTTGGAATCTTGAACAATAAAATTATTGAATCAAATTCAATCACAGATGGTAGAAATGAGTCTTCATTTCAACAATTATCCCAAAAAGCAGTAGACCAACCAGGTCAATTTGGAGATAAAAGAGCAAAAGTTGAAAAAATAAGAGCTTTATCTAAAGAATTTAACGATTATATAGAAGGAATAAAAACTACTGTTACTAAAAAATTTGAAAGAGATGCCGATGGAAATCTTCCTTACGAAGAAATGGATAAAGGCGACTTGATAGACAGAATGTTTTTTACCGGAGACAAAGTTTCTGCAAAAGGTAAAGAGTTTTTAGACAAAATTCAAAGTTATCCAGCTCAGATAAAAGCTATAGGAGGTAGTTCTATTGCTGAGTCTGAAATGAAAAAAATAGAGAAAAGATTTGCAACGAATCAAGTGTATTCTGAAAAAGCGGGAGCTAAATTAGATTGGATTGATTATAATTACAAAGGTTATCCTCTTATAGCTACAGTAACTAAATTGTCTCAATTGCAAGCCGATATTAAAACAACAGAAAGTGATGTAATGACCGGAATGTTTCAATCTGATTTGGTTGCAGCAGCTTCACTTACAGCTTACCAACCAATTGTTGTTCTTGATAAATCTGTTTTCTTTCAAGGAGAAGCTGTAACGGGTAAAATTATTTTAGGAAAATTTGATCCAACGCTTAAAGCGAAGTCAGTAATTGTAAATGGAACAAGTTTACGTGCTGAGGCAGGTCAAGCAAAGTTTTCGTTTGGAGCTGGAAATATTGGAGAACACCCAATAAGTGGTTCTTTCAATTTTGAAGAAAATGGAAAATTAGTCCCTCTTCCTATTCAAAAAAGCACTTATGTAGTTGTAGCCAGACCAAAATCAGCTACTATTTCTGCCGATAAAATGAACGTAGTATATCGTGGTGTTGTAAATCCAATGACGATTTCATTTGCAGGAATATCTGCCGATAAAGTCTCAGCTTCTGCTCCAGGATTAAGTTCTGCTGGTGGAGGAAAGTATAATATGCGTCCAGGTACTGGTACTGAAGCAGTGATAAATGTAACAGGAACATTGCCAGATGGTTCTAAAGTATCGGATAGAAAAACTTTTAGAATCAAAGGAATTCCAGGTCCAACAGGAACAATTAGAGGAGAAATGGGAGTTGTAAAAGGGCCTAAATCAAGTTTAGAAATTTCGACTGTTGGAGCTAAATTGGTTGACTTTGACTTTGAAGTAGGTTTAGATGTGGTAGGTTTCAATTTTAAAGTAACAGGACAACCTACAGTAGTTGTAGTTGGAAATAAATTGAATGGACAATGTAAATCAGTTCTTTCTAAAGTAGGAAGAGGAGATCAGGTTACTATTTCTGAAATTAAAACAAAACTAGTTGGAGCAGGTAGTTATTTATTGCCAAGAACTGCACCAGTAATTTACGAAATACAATAAATAAGGAAGTTTGATACAAAGCTACTTCAATAACTTATAATGAAATTATGATGAATACGAGAAATTTTTTAATTGTTGTTATTTCCTTTTTTGGGAGTGTTGCTTCTTATGCACAACCTAATTTGCTCAATGCAAAAATTCCAGAAGAGATTGGACTAAAGTCAGATGCGCAACTCATTTCAGACAATGACAGGCCACTAGAATATGGCTATGTTGACGATAGAGATGTTTTGATGGGTAAAACAGTTTGGGAAATTATTGATTTAAGCGAAAGAATTAATTTTCCTTTGTATTTTCCAATTGATACGGCAAACATTGGTTCTGACAGACGTTCGTTATACGATGTTTTAACAAAAGCCATAAAAAACGGAGAAATTACCGAAGTGTATTCAGACAGTTATTTCAATACAAAAAAATCGTATAAAGACATCAAAGCTTCATTGACCAGAATTGACACTACTGATGCTGGTAGAGAACAAATTAATGCTGGTCAACAAATTTCTCCAGAGTATATTGTTAAGCAAGACCTTACTGCTCAAGATGTTACGCAATATAAAATCAAAGGATATTGGTATTTTGATAAGCGTCAAAGCGAATTGAAGTACAGATTATTGGGGATTTGTCCTATTACTCCAGATGTTTATACTATGAACAGTGAGGAAAAAGATTATATCGAATTATTCTGGGTATTTTTCCCGGGTTCGAGAGATGTTTTACACGAAGCTAAAGCATTTAACGATAAAAATTCGGCCATGCCAATTTCTTTCGACCAAATATTAAATTCAAGGCGTTTTAATGCTGTTATTTATCAAGAAGAAAATGTTTATGGTGATAGAGCAATTGTGAGTTATATGAAAGATAATGCTCAAAATCAATTGCTTGAAGCGGAACGAGTGAAAGAAAAAATTCGTGATTTCGAAGAAGATATGTGGAATTATTAAATTTCATTTTAAACTTTACATAAAGAACTCTTGCCTTAATAGCGAGAGTTCTTTGTTTATAGTCATTATAGCTTTTTTTGCACCTTCTAACTTCCCACTTCAAATGATTGATTATTTAATAATAGGTTCAGGATTAGCAGGTATTTCGTTTTCCGAAATGGCTCTGCTAAACCATAAGTCTATTTTGGTAATGGATAATAATTCCCAGAATTCTTCGAAAATTGCAGGAGGTTTGTATAATCCTGTAATTTTAAAGCGATTTAGCGAAGTAGGTCACGCCAAAGAGCATTTGTTAATTATGAATGAATTCTTTGTGAATTTAGAAAAAAAGCTTGATTGTAAAGTAGATTATAAATTACCCATTTTGAGAAAATTTTTTTCTATCGAAGAGCAAAACAACTGGTTCTTGGCTTCCGATAAAGTGAATCTGGCTCCTTTTTTGTCAACTAATTTAATTTCCAGAAAGTATTCGTTTATAGATTCACCTTTTGGATATGGAGAAGTTTTACAAACTGGTTATGTTGACACGGCATTATTGTTGGAAAAATACAAAGCATATCTTGCAAAAAATAATTTGTTCATAGAAGAATCTTTTGATTATGCTCTTTTGAAGGAAGAAATCAATAGTATTCGATATAAAGATATTCAAGCGAGACACATCATTTTTGCCGAAGGTTTCGGAATGCATTCCAATCCTTATTTTAATAATTTGCCTTTAGATGGCACAAAAGGAGAGCTTTTTATCATCAAAGCGCCATCATTAGATTTAGATGTAATTATGAATACTAGTGTGTTTATTTTACCTCTTGGTAATGATTTATACAAAGTGGGGGCAACTTATAATTGGGCTGACAAAACGGATTTGCCAACCGAAGAAGCAAAAACTGAATTAGTTGGTAAAATAAAAGAAATCATCAATTGTGATTTTGAAATCGTGAAGCATTTTGCTGGCGTTCGACCCACAGTTAAAGATAGAAAATCATTAGTTGGAACACACCTAAACCATAATTCGATACACATTCTTAATGGTTTGGGAACCCGAGGCGTTATGCTTGGGCCAGCAATGGCTAAAGCGTTGTTCGAAAATATCGAGTACCAAAAACCATTAGAGAATTCAATTGATATTAAAAGATTTAATAAAAGGTAATTATAAAAAATAATTGCTTTATTTTTTATATTTCTTGTCAAAAGACACAAACATATTGATGTAAATGTTCCTTGACCATCTCAAAACAAACGGGAATAAAACAATATTCGATAGTAATATGGCTATCAAAGTGGTTTTTAAGTTCGAATGAAGAAAGAAAAAAGCAATTACAAAAACAGCGATACTAAGCGCAACATTCAGTCCATAACTTACATACATCGCGCCATAAAAAAACGAAGGCTCGATTTGATATTTAAGTCCACAATGGCTGCAATTTTCATTCATTTTTAGAATTTTCGAAAAATGTAACGGATTTTTGTCCAAATACATACTTTCATTCTGACATCTTGGACAACTTCCTGTTAAAATACTATTTAGTTTGGATCCTTTTTTTAACATTTGCAAAAATTTTTTGCGAAGGTACGATTTTGTACTTTTCTTAATGTAACATTTGTAACAAAAACATGCTTAACATACACAATTTGTCCGTTTCTTTTGGAGGAACTTATTTATTTGAAGAAGTAACCTTTCGATTGGGTGCCGGAGACCGAGTGGGTCTTGTCGGCAAAAACGGAGCTGGAAAATCTACGATGCTTAAAATCTTGGCCAAAGATTTTGCTCCAGATTCTGGGGTAATTTCTCAAGAAAAAGAGGTTCGAATGGGGTTCTTGCGTCAGGACATTGATTTCGAACAAGGAAGAACGGTGCTTGAAGAAGCCTACGAAGCATTTACCGACATTAAAATTGTAGAAAAAAAACTGGCAGAAATCAATCATCAATTGGTTACTCGAACCGATTATGAAAGTGAAGAATACGGTCAAATCATTGAAGATTTGTCTGATTACACGCATCGTTTCGAATTGTTAGGCGGATATAATTATATAGGTGATACCGAGAAAATTCTTCTTGGTTTGGGTTTCAAAAGAGAAGTTTTCAACGATCAAACCGATACTTTTTCCGGAGGTTGGAGAATGCGTATCGAATTGGCCAAATTGTTATTACAATCTAATGATGTATTGTTACTTGATGAGCCAACGAATCACTTGGATATTGAGAGTATCATTTGGTTAGAAGGATTTTTGCGTAATTATCCAGGAGTTGTTGTGATTGTTTCGCACGATAAAATGTTTTTGGATAATGTGACCAATAGAACTATCGAAATTTCTCTAGGGAAAGCTTACGATTTCAATAAACCGTATTCAGAATATTTGGAATTGAGAGGCGAAATCAGAGAAAAACAATTGGCAACCCAAAAAAACCAAGCCAAAAAAATCGAAGAAACCGAAAAATTAATTGAGAAATTCCGTGCTAAAGCTTCCAAAGCATCAATGGCACAATCGCTCATTAAAAAATTAGACAAAGTCGAACGTATCGAAGTCGATGAAGACGATAACTCGGTGATGAATATTTCATTTCCACTTTCGAAAGAACCTGGAAAAGTGGTTATTGAAGCCGAAGATGTGACCAAAAAATATGGTGAAAAAGTAATTTTGAAAGACATTTCTCTTTTGGTAGAACGCGGAAGTAAGATTGCTTTTGTTGGACAAAACGGACAAGGAAAATCCACTTTTATGAAAGCCATTGTCAACGAATTTGAATATCAAGGTAGTATCAAATTGGGACACAATGTGCAATTGGGTTATTTTGCTCAAAATCAAGCAGAATATTTGGATGGAGAAATCACTTTATTACGAACAATGGAAGATGCGGCAACAGATACCAATCGTTCGAAAGTGCGAGATATGCTGGGTTCGTTCTTGTTTCGTGGCGATGATGTCGAAAAGAAAGTAAAAGTGCTTTCTGGAGGCGAAAGGAATCGTTTAGCGCTTTGTAAATTGCTTTTGCAACCTATCAATGTTTTGGTAATGGATGAGCCTACAAATCACTTGGACATCAAATCTAAGAATGTTTTGAAAGCCGCTTTGCAAAAATATGAAGGAACGCTACTTTTGGTTTCACACGACAGGGATTTTCTTCAAGGAATGTCCAATATTGTTTATGAATTTAAGGATCAAAAAATCAAAGAATATTTAGGTGATATTAATTTCTTTTTAGAGCAACGCAATCTTGAAAATATGCGTGAAGTAGAGAAAAAAGATACCGATAAAGCCTCCTCCCAAGCCCAATCAAAAGATCAAAAAGGAAATAACAAAGCTTCTTATGAAGATCAGAAAAAAGGAAAAGCACTTCAGAATCGTTTGAGTAAGGTTGAAAGTCAAATCAAACAATTGGAAAAAGATATTGAAAACGACGTCAAAATGCTGGCTTCTAATTATGACAAACACATTGAAGACGCCGCTTTTTTTATGGCATACAATAAGAAAAAAGCCGACTTAGATAAGCTTCTTTTAGATTGGGAAATTGTTCAGGAAGAAATAGATAACGCAGGTTTATAAAATCAGTTCAATCTTTTTTGAGTGTGTAATTGCTTCGCTACTATGCGTGAAATAGCAAGTGGAAACGCCCAAACTTTCCAAATTTTTTAAGGCATTTAAAACTTTTTCTTTTTCTTGAGTATCCGTTTTACGGATATAAACTGCTTTGACACTGACAGGAAAAATTTTGCAAATAGCTTCATACAAAAACGGATCGTGTTGAGAATCGTCACCTAATAAAACATATTTTAAATTGGGATAAAATTCAAGAATATGTTTTATTTTTTCGAATTTATGGTTGTGACTACCTCTTCCTGTCCCGAGAAAATCGGTAAGACTCGATTTAATATCTTTCAGCAATAAAACAGCTTTTGGTAATTTGTGGATTTCGGTAAATTTCACGATAAAACGATACAAATTCCATTCGCTGCTTGATACATAAAAAAAAGCATTTTGTTCCTCACTATTTGTTCTTCCTGAATTGCTCAAAGCTTTGTAATGAGGTACTACATCTTCAAAAACTTTTCGGGAGTTTACATTTCGAAATAGTAAATGGTATAATTTTTTCAAAGGATTCTCGGTGTAAGAAACTAAGAAAGTATCGTCTATATCCGAAATAATTCCTAAATTTTCCTTTTTTGGACGAATGAAACTTTCTTTAGCAACAATTTTAGTGCTGCCGTGAAGGATGCTCACCTCATAATCAATCCAGCCGTGACCCACATTTTGATCTACTGGAATGCAAAATTTAAAATAGCCATCAATCAGGGTTTTGGTATGAATTGTTGTGTTGTTATGTTCAAGATATACATCTGCATTTGCATGTGTTTTTAGCCTAAATAAACGGATAATTGAAGAGGCATGTTCGAATTTTTTTTTCTCAAAAGCATAATCCTTTGTCTTTGTGGGTTTAAAAACATGACCCATTACGATTAGTTCTTCGTCATTTGCATATCCGCGGTATAATTTTAATATGGGCTTCATTTATTGTAGTAAATTTGTAGTATGCTAAAATTACTTATTTTTAATCAGTAATCCAATCAAAACATTGAAAAAGAATGTGTTAGTTGTTGTTAATCCAGTGTCTGGAGCCGTTGATAAATCAGAGTTTATTGATGCAACAACTAATTTTGCAACTAAAGAAAATCTGAATCTCATTCTTTATAAAACTACCGGAAGAGATGATATTTCAAAAATAAGGAATCTTTATAAATGCAATAATCCTGAGAGAATTATCATTGTTGGGGGAGATGGAACCATAAAAATGGTCGCTGAGGCAACAGAAAATGAAGATGTAATTTTGGGTATTTTACCAGCGGGTTCATCCAATGGTTTGGCGGTAGATTTAGATTTGATGAAATCGCTAGAGGAAAATCTTGAAATTGCGTTTCACAATCATTATATACAATTGGATTCGATTATTATAAATAATCAAAAGTGCCTTCACCTGAGTGATCTAGGTTTGAATGCGAAACTGATTAGAAACTATGAAAAAAGTGATGTTCACGGCAAATGGGGTTATGTATTACAGTTTTTTAACACCTTGATTGAGTTAGAA
>DAORUG010000132.1:0-8574 GCA_035433125.1 Flavobacterium sp. | reverse complement strand
GCATTATTTATTTATAGCATTTCAATGTATTTTTTTATTGAATATGCTCACAGAGTCAATCTTAGAAAGGCAGGCGGGCATTATTTTATTCTGTCTTTTTTATGCCATTTTCAGCTCTGAATATGTTGCCGCAGCATTAAAGACAGTACCCGAACAAAACAATACGTAATTTTACAACCTAATTTCAATTTATGAAAGTACCATTTGCACCACCTCGCATGGACCAACGTGTCATTGATGAAGTTGCAGACACACTTCTTTCGGGCTGGATAACAACAGGGCCTAAGACTAAAAAGTTTGAAAAACTACTTACAGCATACTGCAATGTGCCTAATGTGCTTGCCCTGAATTCTGCTACTGCAGGTCTTGAAATAATGCTTCGCTGGTTTGGTGTAAAAGAAGGTGATGAAGTAATTTTACCGGCATACACCTACTCTGCTACTGCCAACGTAGTGATTCATTGTGGTGCAAAACCTGTGTTTGTTGATGTGGGTGATGATTTTAATATTCTGCCCTCTGAAATTGAAAACGCCATCAACAAAAATACAAAGGTGATTATGCCTGTTGATTTTGGTGGGCTGCCCTGCGATTTTCAAAAAGTAAATAATATATTTCAATCAGAAAATATCAAAAATAAATTTGTGCCTGCAACCGATGTGCAGCAGCAATTAGGACGCATTTTAGTTTTGTCTGATGCTGCACATTCTTTTGGCGCTACTGTCAACAATATTAAAACTGGAGCGCTGACCGATGTTTCTGTTTTTTCTTTTCATGCTGTAAAAAACCTAACTACAGGTGAAGGTGGTGCCATTGCATTAAACCTGCCAAAGCCTTTCGATAATCAAAGCATATATGACTATCTGTGCATTTACACCCTGCATGGACAGAATAAAGATGCACTGGCAAAAATGCAAAAAGGCAATTGGCGTTACGATATTATTGAAGCCGGATTTAAATGTAATATGACAGATATTATGGCGTCCATTGGTCTAGTAGAACTTGAACGCTATGCAGAAACATTAGAACGCAGAAAACAAATTGTTGCAAACTACAATGAGGCATTTGCAAAATATCCATGGGCGCAATTGCCCGAATTTAAATCAAACTGGCGTGAAAGCTCCTATCACCTCTATCCTATCAGAATAAAAAACTGTACAGAAAAACAACGTGATGCCATTATGCAAAAAATGTTTGATGCTGATATAGCAGTGAATGTACATTTTATTCCTGTTCCTATGTTTTCGTTTTATACCAAATTAGGTTATAGTCTTCAACATTATCCCAAAGCAAAGGACAACTATGAAAGAGAAATTTCTTTACCGCTTTTTTACAACCTCACCGAAGAACAACAACAATATGTTATTGACAATTTGATAAAGGCTGTGAATGAGACGCTAGTACATCGGCCTGCAATTAACTCCTGAATGATTTTGTGCTTTTCTTCTTCATTAAAATATTCTGTGCTTTTTGAATGATTTTTTTGCCCATGTTTTACACTTTTTTTGTGTAACTCTATTTTAGGGCAAGACATTGCAGGTTTTCAAAAGATTCATCTCCTACTTTAACCTCCCGATAGCTATCGGGATTATCAGACTTAATTCTCTTTTGTGCCATCGAATATAAATTTGATACAATGTTAGGTCTTCTTGTTTTAATTCCGGTGTTATAACCTAACTGCCGCATCCATCTAAGAAGCTGTCCGTGTTCTTCAACCTCACCTGTGTATTTTTCCCAAATCTGTACTTTGGTACATTGAGTTGCAATTAGCTCCTGAATGATTTTGTGTTTTTCTTCTACGGCAAAATATTTACCCGCTTTTTGAATGATTTTTTTATCCATGTTTTACACTTTTTAGTGTAAACCTATTTCAGGACAAGACATGTGTGTGCTTTTGTGTGTTGGCTACTTTGCATTTAGTTCTTCCCTTAGTTTATTCATTGAGTTTTCAAACAGTTTATTGCTTTTCAATTTACATTCCCAAATAGTTAATACTGTCCAACCTGATTTTTTTAATTCTGCCTTTACTTTTTTGTCTCGTTCAATATTGTTCTGAATTTTTGTTTTCCAAAATTTTGCATTTGAAGTTGGCAACTTTGCCTTGTTGCAATTATGTCCATGCCAAAAACATCCATGAACAAAAACTATCGTTTGATACTTGGGTAAAACTATATCTGGTGTCCCTGCAAGAGTTTTTACATTTTTCCGAAACTTAAATCCTTCTTTAAACAAAAACTTTCTGACTGATATTTCCGGCTTAGTTTCCTTCCCGGAAATTGAAGCCATAATTTCACTTCGTTTCCGTTTAGAAAAAATGTCAGCCATTTAATGCACGAATTGATTCAATAATTGTTACAATATCGTTGTAACTATTTGGTTTATCACTCAGCCACTTTTCTAAAAATGTTTTCTCACTTGCTTCAATATTTCTCTTATCACCAGTCATTGCCTCCGCAACTAAAAGAAATTTCTCTTTGAAATCTTGTGTAGCGTTGATTCTTTGAATGTATTCAATTTTACCCATCGCAGTCAAAATAGTTTCAGCTAAAACTTGATTCCAAATAATTTCTTCTGGAACTGATAATGGTAAGTAGGAAACATTTCGCAAATAAAATTTCAGATACTTTTCTCGCAACACTTTTTCTTGGTCTGCTCTTGCCCCTGCATTTGGATTTCCGTCAGGATAAAACTTAACATTGACTCCTGTTTGATTTTGGATTTCCTGTTGGTATCGTTCATTGGTTTGTTCTGCTGCTACAATAGAATCAGGATTAAAGTGAGCATGTCTTTGGTCTCCGTCAAAAACTATAAACTTATTCCGTTCGTTTGCATGACTGTAAACACTAATGAAATGTTCTTTAATAACGCTTTCACCTCCCGTGTAAAAAGTAACATTGAAAAGTGAAGCAGTTGCTTGTCCTAATTCTCTTAATACACCATCAATAATTTGCTTTGAAAGCAAATCTTCAACAATGATTGTTTTCCTTGCCGGATTTGTTTGCTCCAAATGATAAAACGCTTCATCAGGTGTGATTTCATTTTTAACATTGAATTTTCCAGAAGGTAATAGTGAGAAAACTTTTATTGCGTTTGGCGGAAGTTCCTCAATAATACTTGGTGAGTGGGTTGAGATTACAACTTGTAATCTTTTTCGTCTTGTTTCTTCAAGCAAAAATTGCTTCAATCGTTTTTGCGCTCCCGGATGCAATGAAACTTCCGGCTCATCAAGTAAAATGAGAGAATATTCTTTTGCTCCTAAAACTTCAAGCACCAACTTTACAACTGCCATTTCTCCGCTTCCTGCAAACGCTTCGGAATATGAGTAACTGGCGGTTTCAAAAATTACGGAGTAGCCCCATTCTTCAAAAAGTTTATGCTTTACAAACTTTCCCGAAACATATTTTTTACCAAGTATGGTAGAAATATGCTGAAGTTCAATTGCTGTGAAAGTTTTGAGTTGCTCGTTTTTGTTTTCACCGTAGCGATGAATTATAACATTTGTTCCGTCAATAATTCTTCGAAGAAAAACTGAATGCTTCCGTAAGTAGTCCTGTTTGTTATTTATCGTTTTAGACTTTCTTGGTTTCTTGAAATAAAAGTATTTGTCAAATGCACTTAACTCTGAACGGAAATCAATATACACTACATCTTTTTCAATCGGTTGATTTCTTTTTCCCTCTGCTATCTTCTGCATTCCGTAGCTGATATTCGGTCTTGCAGTTTCCCAATAGTCCGGATTGTTTCGTTTGAAAATTCTTTGTTTCAAAACTTCAAGCGGTCTGCCACGATTGTCTTTGTAAACATAAAAGAAGCTATGCCTATCGCCTCCTTCCGAAACTTCTACAATCGGGTCAACAGCAGTTGAAAACCAAAATTCAAACGGAGTATTTTTTTTCGGTGCTCCATAAAGTGCATGAAGTGTTGAACTTTTTCCCGAACCGTTTTGCCCTACAAAAACTGTCAGAGGAAAATCAAAAATTATTCGTGTGTTTTTTTCAAGGTTTCGGAAATATGGAAACTGAATATACTCAATGAAATTTCTGAAAGCATTTCTTGCTTTCATTCTTGAAATTTCAGCTATGAGAGTTGGTATATTCACAAATGCTATGGTTTTTCAGAGTCGTTAAGTCGTTTGAATAAATGAGATAACAAACTAAGGAAGTCCAAACAATCTTTTTCTGAAAACAAACCTGTTTTACTTAACTCAAGGTGTTCCTCGTGTTGCAAAGGGTTTCTGCCGCCTGCAACAATACCTTCGGATAGATAGTGTTGTCCTTCTTCAATATTGGTTATTGTATCTTTTGTAAAATCTGTTCCATCAGTTTTCTTATACTTTTTCGTTACCGAAAGTTTACGACCAGAAAAAACTTCTCCCATCATACTTCTTTCGCTGCCATTTGTGCTACCTGACTTCTTTCTTACTTCTGAGGTATATCGTTTTAATGCTTCAATAAAAGCCGTGTAATAGTCAGCACTCTGATAATATTTTTCAGACACCACTTTAATTTCATTTTCTAAATTTCTCCAATGGAGATTTGCATATTCAGGGGCTATATCATGCAATAATCTTGTCACCACCTGTTGTGTGTCTTCTGAAATTTCAGGTGTGTCATCCAATAGGTTTACAATTGTTTCAACTTGCCCTTGCACATTTTGAGGAAGTTTTTCTAACCAATCTTTTACATTCAAGTTTACCTTTTCACTTATCTTCTTTTTCTTTTTCTCCTTACGAAATTCACGCCACTGCCTTTCTATTATTGAAAGGCATGATGCAATATATTTCCTGAGTGCGGATGTCTTGGCATTTTCCCAGTCAATGGATTGACGGTTTGTTGAGATTACATCTTCTTCCCAATTGTCAATAAAATCTACATTCAACCATCCTGTGGCATAAGAATAAAAGTGGCTTGATTCTGATGGACCAAAAAATTCAGGTGTGTTAACCATTCTGCCGTTAGCAAAAAGTGTAACGCCTCTGAGAGCAGCTTTGAGAGGTTTTTCTGTGGTAATTATTGTTCCATGAATTTGAACTTTGTCGGAATAATCCTTCTCATTTACTTTGATAATTTCTTGTATGTCCCACTCAAATTCAGGAGTAATGTTATCATACTTCAGTTTGTTATCAATCTTTATCGGCTTGCTATCATTCAGCAATAAGTAAACAATAAACTTGTCTTGAAAGTTGAAAAGTTTTGCAATGCTTTCTGCATATTCTTCAAGAGGAAATCCGGTTTTTCTTTTCAGATTGGTTAATGTGATTCTTGTTCCTTTGAAAATTTCCTTTTCTGATAAATGGTCAAATCTGGGTTCATAATCTTTCCCTTTCCAAGCAAGTATTTCATTCCAGTCAAGATTGAAACTTACTCCCGATTTTCCTTGGCAAGTTGTAATGTTTATAGTGTCGCCAATTCCAAATAGAGCTAACTTTCCTAATCCTTTTTTTCCTGTTGGAATTCTATCGCAACTTGATTTTTGACCTTCCTCTCGTCTGTTTCTTCCTATTCTTAAAAAGTAATCATTCACTTCCGCAAACGACATTCCCGTTCCGTTATCCTCAACAATTACTTTTTTCTCCCCTTCGTCATACAAACGCACATGAACCTCTGTAGCACACGCATCATAAGCGTTTGCAATTAATTCCGCTAATGCCGGTGGCATGTTGGAATACATTTTAACACCAAGATGTTTTATGGTGTTAGCTTCAAAGGTCATGTAAAGTTTATCATTGCTCATTTCGGATTACAATTTATGATGCTTGCAGCAACACGCATTGATAATTGCGGTGGAACCGCATTGCCAATCAATCTTGCTGTTGATGCAATTGAAGTAGAAAGAAATTTGTAATCAGTGTCAAAAGTTTGCAGCGTTGCACCTTCTCTTAATGAAATGGCTCTGTTCTGTTCTGGATGAGCAAATCTTCCGTTGGTTATACTATAAAACTTTGTTGTGATTGTTGGTCCAGGTTTGTCCCAAAACATTCTACCATAGATGTCTTGAAATGAGTTGTCTTTGCCAACATAAGCCGGAATTTGCAAGTCAGTATCTTTCCACGAAGTTCTTGTTCCTCCGTCATGTGGAGTTAAGAGCAATCGCTTTAAATTATTGTCTGATAGTCCGGCTGAACTGTGAAGGAACTCCGTCTTATCTTTTTGCCCCGCTGTAATTGGTTTGAAAACCTTTTTATTGCCAATGAAATTCCGAACTGTCGGCAGCTTTGTTTTTGTGTCGGGAAGTGGCAAAGATATTTTGTCGGTAACTCGTGATGCAATCAACAGGAATCTTCTTCTTGTTTGTGGCACTCCGTAATGGCTGGCATTAATTACTTTGTATTTGTAGTGATAGTTTTCTTTTTCTAGAAAGTCAAGAAATGATTTCAAAGGGCTTTCATCTAAACGATTTAAAATCCCTGGAACATTTTCAACCACTATGTAACCAGGTTTGAAGTAATCAACAAATCTCTGAAAGTCCTTCAATAAGTTTTTTGTTTCATGTGCCTTAGTTTTATCGGTTTGAATCTTGCTCCAGTATTGGCATGGGCTGCACCCAATGAAAATCATTTTTTTGTCATTGCGTTTTACTTTCAGCTCTTTTTCAATTCTTGAAAAAGCTAAGTCCTGAATGTCAGCATGTATAAATTTTGAATCGGGATTATTAGTTGTATACGTTTCTTTACACTCTAAATCAATATCAATTCCGCCAACAACGTTTACTCCTGCCTTCCGAAAACCGCTTGTCATGCCGCCTCCGGAACAGAAGAAATCCACAGCTTTAAATTTTCTTTTTGTCTTTGATTTTTTACCTTTCATAAACGGCTGCGAATTTATGATTTTCACTCTTAAATTCATACGAAATCGCAATAAAGCGTTGGCAAAAAGTGGCTCTTTTTGTTTTGCCTCTGTGGTGGGTCGTGTGTTGCGGCAAAACAAAATGTGCCACTTGTGCGGTTGCCATAGAAATCATTTTTTTTTGTGCGTTGGCGGTGTTTTAATTTTTTTGAAGCGGTTGCCTGTTGGTTAGAAGTGCTGTCATAATTATTACTTGTCATCTTAAATGTTTGTTCAAAGTCCGTCCGTTTAATGTCCGCATGGTCGCAAATAGAGTTACCGATAACGAAGAAGGGATTAACGAAGTTTAAAAAAGAAGGAGATAGAAAGCACACACTCTCCGCACCGATACGCTTTATTACCTGCACTCACTTTCAAGTGGCTGTAATGCCCTTCTTTTTTAAATTTCGTTTAATCTATTGTTATGCGTTCGTGCTACGATCTACACGAAGAGTCAGATCTATATTCACTTATTATAAATTACAATGGTGTTATTAAAACTTTTAATCTTCCATCACCGTCCCATTCTGCTTGAGTTCCGTTTAGTCCTGTTCTTCTCATTGTTGCTCCATTTCTTGATGGCCATGCTTTGATTTGGTCACCTGGTTTAATTCCTCTTACAACATACTCATTGCTTACAAGATTTTGTGCAAGACCATTTATGCAACGTCCTCCATTTGTAACTTCTGGTCTTATAATTTTCAAATCTTCAAAATGTTTATTTACAGCTTGACCTTCTAAGCAGAAATTAACAAATTCTTTCTCACCTTCATCTGTTTTAGACCCAACATCCATGATGACAATCTTGTAATCACCCGCTTGAGTAAATTCATAAGCACCCCAAGCACTTGCAGATTCTACAATAAAATTAGAGGAATGGATCGTGGTTGTATAGGCAGGTGTTATCATTGCAGAGACAGGTGTTTTGGTTATAGAGTCAGGGGCTGTTATTTTAAAGCCAGGTGTCACTGCTGTGGTTGTGGTCGTAGTGGAAACTGATTTTTTTCCGGTGCCACAGGATGATAAGAAAAATACTATTGAGATAAGAGTAATGGGTATTAATTTTTTCATTGCATGTAAATTTATTTTGTTTTGCTTACTCTTTGACGGATTTTCAGCTTACTCCATATTATATATTGGTGTCAATGTTTATTTCTTCCGATCACTTTCAAAATTAGCACTCCCCCCAAGCATGACGCATAACATTTATATTATCAACACTCACAATTCACAAATTTATTCATTTTGAAACAAATATAAAAATTATTCGCAACTCAAGGTGCGGATTATCGCAACTGTCAAAAGCGTAGTTTGCCTTAGGAAGTTTGAATGTTTGGCAAGTTGCAAGGTTTAGAAGGTTACAATGTTTTGAATGTTTGAAGGTTTTGAATGTTACAATGTTTTGAAGGTTTGAGGGTTTTTAAAATGTTGTTGCCTTGAACTTGCAATGTCTAAATTGAATTCTCTTTCAAAATTTTCAAACTTTTCAGCCGTGGCTAATTTTCAAACTTGTCAGCCGTTGCTGATTATCTAATTATCAAATTTTCAAATTACCTCAGTATTATTTACTCCATCACTCCTATCAGCCGTGGCT
Source organism: Flavobacterium sp. (assembly GCA_035433125.1). GTDB lineage: Bacteria > Bacteroidota > Bacteroidia > Flavobacteriales > Flavobacteriaceae > Flavobacterium. The sequence goes on along the minus strand of DAORUG010000132.1, from coordinate 159 downwards.
AATTTTCAAATTATCTAATTATCAAATTTTCAAATTACCTCAGTATTATTTACTTCATCACTTCTATCAGTTGTGGCTCAGCCGTGGCTGATTATCAAATCATCTCATTTTCAAATTATCAAACTCTCTTTATCATTCATAAAAAAAAACACCGAAATC
>DAORUG010000131.1:0-8613 GCA_035433125.1 Flavobacterium sp. | reverse complement strand
ATTATTGGCGCACTATTCAAAATCACTCACGAACGCAAAGATTGGACGACTTTTTTTCTAATCATAGGAATGACTTTTGAGGCTGTTGCAGGAATATTAATGCTACTAAAATTATTCAAAAAAAACAAAAACAATACCGATTCGTTTTTAGATAGTTAATCGAGATTGATAACTAAATAAAAAGGGCTACATTCAAAAATAAATTGAATGTAGCCCTTTCTTTTTATAATCTAAATTATCTCTTAGCGCTGTTGTCTTGCAACTTCGCCGTGATGTGACAAATCAAGTCCAAGTTCCTGATCTTCGTCGGTAACTTTTACAGGAATAAATTTATTGATTATTTTAAATAATAATAAGGTAAAAAAGAACGCATAACTGGTTGCAAATAAAATGGCAGCACATTCTTTAAACAGCAACATTCCGTCACCACCAAAAAATAATCCATTCGGAATTGCTTCGTTTATAGTGCTATTGGCAAAGAAACCTAGGCAAATAGTTCCAATTATTCCTCCCATTCCGTGAATTCCCCATACATCAAGCGCATCGTCCCAACCTTTCTTTTCCTTATATTTTACTGCCAAAAAGCAACCACAAGCCGCTATAATTCCAATAATAGCCGACGAATAAATATCAACAAATCCGGCTGCTGGGGTAATGGTGGCCAAACCTGCAACAGCTCCAGTCATCAATCCGATAAAAGTAGGTTTCTTTTTTCCGGTGTTCCACTCGATAAGCAACCAAGTAACCGCTGCAAAAGAAGCTGCAGTATCCGTATTCAAAAAAGAAGAAACAGTAATGGAATTTACCGCCAATTCACTTCCCGCATTAAATCCGTACCAACCAAACCAAAGCAATGCCGTTCCAATGGCCACCAACGGAATATTGTTGGGTTCATGCGTTTTTTGACGGCGACCCACAAAATAAACCGATGCCAAAGCAGCAAAACCAGCTGTAGCGTGAACAGTAATTCCGCCTGCAAAATCAAAAACTCCCCATTCAGCAAGAATTCCGCCACCCCAAACCATATGAACGAATGGATAATAGACAAAAATTTGCCAGAAAATCAGGAAATAAACATACGATTTAAACGAAACTCTGTTGATAAAAGCTCCTGTAATCAATGCCGGTGTAATAATGGCAAACATCATTTGATAAGCAATGAAAATATACTCAGGAAACGGTTTATCCGATGAATAAAGCGTTGAAGGTGTTATTCCGTGATAAAATGCCTTATCAAAATTGCCTATGATTCCAAAAAAATCGGATCCAGAACTCATATTTCCGCTAAAACAAAGCGAATATCCAAAAGCAAACCAAAGAACAGTTCCTATTCCCATAGAAACAAAACTCTGCATCATAATGCTTAAAATATTTTTATTACAGCCCAATCCGCCGTAGAAAAAAGCGAGTCCGGGAGTCATTAGCATCACTAAACTAGTGGCAAGAATCATAAAAGTGGTTAACCCTACATCTAACATAACTATTATTTTTATTTTTACACAAAAATAACTAATCGTATCACAATAATTCTAACGTTTATTTTACAAATTTCACAAAATTTGTTATGTTTAATTAATTATAGACGGTGTTTGAATGAAATTTGAATAAATATTTTAGTCAACCCCCTAAAAAATAGGGGTGTATTATATTTTTATCTACTATTTATTCTTATTTTAAATTAATCCCACAAAACGACCCTAAAAAAACCGTCCATTATTATTTAATTCTCAATTTTAAACCTTTGTTTTATTAAAACGCAAGAAAATGAACATCAAACTCATCGCCATTGGCAAAACCGATAATAAAAATTTGCAATCACTGATTGACGAATATCAAAAACGTTTGTCGTTTTATATTAAGTTCGATTTAGAGATTATTCCCGATATCAAGAACGTAAAAAACTTATCGGAAAGCCAGCAAAAGGAGAAAGAAGGCGAATTGATTTTGTCCAAAATAACACCAAACGACCAACTCATTTTATTGGACGAAAACGGAAAAACCTTTTCAAGTGTTGGATTTTCAGCCGAATTGCAGAAGAAAATGAATTCAGGTGTAAAAACTTTAGTTTTCGTAATTGGCGGACCTTATGGCTTTTCGGAAACGGTTTATGCCAAAGCACAAGGCAAAATCTCGCTTTCGCTAATGACATTTTCGCATCAAATGGTGCGTTTGTTTTTTATCGAACAATTGTATCGTGGATTCACGATTTTGAAGAATGAACCGTATCATCATCAGTGATTCAGATTGCAGATTTTAGATTGCAGATTTCAGTCATTGCGAGGCACGAAGCAATCTCATTTAGAGAAAGTAATAAGAATTTAATTGATAAACTCTATAGGAAAATCATCAACAGCATAAGCTTTAAAATTTCCCAATAAAATTTTAGTTTGAATATATTCTTGGTAACTCATATTCTTATCAAACAAAAAAGCTACTTGTGGAATAACTTCATATTGCACTCTGTAAAACGTCTTAACTAAATCTTTCTTTTTAACTTCCGAACCTCTTAATAAAACGGTATCTACCTTTTTTAAAGTGAAATACTATAACTTTTCCTTTGGCATTCCCCATTTTATAATACACTTTCGTGAACGGCAAAAAAGCCATATTCTTACCAATGCTATCTGCATACGAATAATAATTTTCGGCCAACTCATTTTTGTGGGCTACTTCAGCTCGCTTTTTTTCTTGTAATTTTATTACTTCGGGAATGACCAATCGCAGCGGCAATCGCTTGTCAATATTAAGAATCCAATTGGTCGAAATAATGGAGTTTTTTCGGTTTACTTCTGCCAAAGTATCTTTTCCTTTGGTTCTAAAGAAAATATAAATCGGTGAATGATCAACTACATTTGAGATGATGGTCACATTCGATTTTGGCAACAAAATATCTTCTTTATTTCCACAGGAAAGCAACACAAAAAGGATTAATAAACAAAAATACTTCATTATTGATTGTTGATTTTATTGAATAACGTAATACATTCCATAGCTTCTTTCACATCGTGAACACGAAGAATTTTGGCTCCTTTGGTCAAGGCAACGGTATTCAAAACCGTGGTTCCGTTCAAAGCTTCTTCTGCAGAAGATTGCAAGGTTTTATAAATCATAGATTTTCTGGAAAACCCAGCCAATAAAGGCAATTCCAAGATTTCGAACAGTTCCATTTTTTGCAAAACTTCATAATTTTGATCCAACGTTTTAGCAAAACCAAATCCGGGATCAATTATCAAATCGTTGATACCGAAACTTCTCGCATTAGCTACTTTTTCAGAAAAATAGAAAAGGATTTCTTTGACGATATCCTCATAACTCGTCATCTTTTGCATCGTTTCAGGAGTTCCACGCATATGCATCATAATGTAAGGAACATTATATTTTGCGATGGTTTCCAGCATTTTATCGTCCAGATTTCCTGCCGAAATATCGTTAATAATTGCCGCTCCATTTTGGATGCAAACCTTAGCAACTTCGCTTCTAAAAGTATCAACAGAAAGTAAAGCTTCTGGATAATATTCTAAAATCAAATTGATAATAGGAATGATTCTTTGCAGTTCTTCCTCTTCCGAAACATATTCGGCGCTGGGCTTGCTAGAATAGGCTCCAACATCAATAAATGTCGCTCCGTCGCTGAGCATTTTGCCCACTTTAGTCAGCATTTCACTGCTGCTTTTATACATTCCGCCATCATAAAATGAATTGGGAGTCACATTCAAAATCCCCATCACTTTGGGCGTTGTCAAATCGATAAGTTGTCCTTTGCAGTTTATTGTCATCTTAAATCAAATTTCGTTAATTATCATTTTTACATCCCATAAATATTCCTTATTTTTGAGGAAATTTTTTGACAAATATAACCAATAAATGAACATAACTTCTCAACAATATGATAGCGTAATTGCAATTTGTCGCTCGCTATTTATCAATAAAATGAAAGATTACGGCAGCGCTTGGCGCATTTTGAGATTGCCTTCGCTAACAGACCAAATCTTTATCAAAGCCCAAAGAATAAGAAGTTTACAAGAAAATGAAGTTCGAAAAATTGACGAAGATGAAACCGGCGAATTCATAGGAATCATCAATTATTCGATTATGGCCTTGGTACAACTCGAACTTGGCGTTGTCGATCAACCCGATTTGAATGTGGAAGAAGCTACCCAATTATATGACGAAAAAGTGAAATTGACCAAAGATTTGATGGAAGCCAAAAATCACGATTATGGTGAAGCTTGGCGCGAAATGCGTGTGAGTTCTTTAACCGATTTGATTTTGCAAAAACTGCTTCGCGTAAAACAAATTGAAGACAATAAAGGAAAAACTTTGGTTTCTGAAGGCATCGATGCTAATTATCAGGATATGATTAATTATGCTGTTTTCGCCTTGATTTTAATGAAAAATAACAAATAGCAAAAATCAAATAGCAAATAAATTCAAAATCTTTTGATTTTTGTTTTTTGAAATTTAATAAATATAAAAATGAAAAACTTCATCACCCAATTCTCCAGACTATTCGTCGGGATTTTATTCATTATTTCGGGATTAATAAAACTCAATGACCCTTTAGGATTTTCTTATAAATTGGATGAATATTTCAGTGAGCCGGTTTTCAATATGCCGATTTTTATACCTTTTTCATTGGCAATTGCCTTGTTTTTAGTCATTCTGGAAGTGGTTTTGGGAGTAATGTTACTCATTGGTTACAAATCAAAATGGACGATTTGGAGTTTGTTGCTTCTAGTTGTTTTATTCACATTTCTGACTTTTTATTCGGCTTATTTTGATGTGGTTAAAGACTGTGGTTGTTTTGGCGACGCTTTACATTTAACACCCTGGCAGTCCTTTTCGAAAGATTTAATCCTATTGTTCTTTATTCTAATTTTATTTTACAATCAAAAATACATCAAACCCTTATTTGCTAATAAAATTCAAAATATTTTGGTTCTTATAAGCATTGCTTTGTGTACCTTTATGGGATATTGGGTTTTAAATCATTTGCCTTTGAAAGATTTCAGACCCTATAAAGTGGGAACTAACATCCGCAAATCAATGGAAATTCCGGACAATGCTCCAAAAAGTGTGGTCGAAATGGTTTTCATCTATAAAGTGAAAGGTGTTGACAAAGAATTTACCGAAAAAGATTTGATGTCGCTTCCCGAAGGAGCCGAATTTGTCGATAGAAAAGACAAAGTTATTGTGCAAGGTTACCTTCCTCCTATTCATGATTTCAAATTGGAATTAGACGGAGAAGACCAAACCGATATTATATTATCTAAAGAAAAAACACTGTTAATTGTGGCTTATGATTTAGAAAAAGCAAATGTAGCAGGCTTGAAAAAAATAACCGAATTGTATCAAAAGGCAAATGCCAAAGGATATTATGTTGCGCTTTTGACTGGCTCATCGACAGATGTTATTGCAGATGCAAAAAAGAAATACAACTTTAGTTTTGACTGCTTATTTTGTGATGCTACGGCTTTAAAAACTGTAGAAAGAGCAAATCCAAGTTTTGTTATTTTAAATTATGGAACAGTTACACAAAAAGTACATTATAACGATATTGATGATTTGAAATTATAAATTTACAGTTAGCCCATGACTAGCAGAAGAGAAAGAAGAAGAAAAAAAATATTACTCATTTTGTTGAGTTGTTTTGTTTTTGGAATTGGTTACTATTTTCTAAACGAAATTTCAACTTGGTTTGAAGTGCCTTTAGGGGTTACTTTCCACGTTATTTTTGGCTGCACTTTAATGGCAATTTCTGGAATTTATATTGGTTATACTCTAAAACAATTGTTCTTCACGAAGAAAAGAAAAAGAACCAAACGCTTCTATTTAGAAGATACTACCGATGAAAAATCGACCAAATAGGATATTCTCTTTTCTTATTTGCACCATCAAATATTTACGAAATCGAAATAGTACAATTGCCTGAAATAATGTGTTTTACTCTTCGCTATTTTGTTTTTAAAATGTAACTTTGGGCAAAATTTTTAAAATGAAAAAAATACTTGTATTGCTTTTGGCTATTATTAGTTTTTCTTGTTCTCAAGCTCAAAAAACTACTTTTTCTAAAGAAGCTTTGTCTGAAACTTTGCTTTCAGAGAATGGAAAACAAGTCGCTTTCAAAAACATTCTAAAAAACCACAAAGACAAAACTCTCGTTATCGAAATTTGGGCTTCTTGGTGTGGCGATTGTGTCAAAGCAATGCCCAAAGTAAAAGAACTTCAAGCCAATAATCCTGAGGTAGATTACGTGTTTATCTCGATGGATAAAACAGCCGATAAATGGAAAGAAGGAATAACAAAACACGAAATTAAAGGCGAGCATTTTATGGCCAATGACCAAATGAAAGGCGTTTTTGGCAAAGCAATAGATTTAGATTGGATTCCAAGATACATCATTATTGACAAAACAGGAAAAATCGTGATTTACAGAGCTATTGAAACCGATTTTGAAAAAATAAATAGCACTTTGAAAGATTTGAATAAATAAATTTCAATAAACAACAAATAATAAAACAATAAACACAATTAAAATGAGAAAGAAGATTGTAGCAGGAAACTGGAAAATGCATAAAAATGCAACTCAAACCGCAGAATTATTAAATGAATTAAAAACACAAGTTACATCAGAAGATAATAAAGAGGTAATTGTAGCACCTACCTTTGTAAATTTGGCTTTGGCAACCAGCCTTTTGGAGTCAACTTCTATTAAAGTCTCTGCACAAAATATGCACCAAGCTGAGAGTGGCGCTTATACAGGCGAAATCTCTGCCGATATGCTAAAAAGCGTTGGTGTAGATACCGTAATCCTAGGACATTCAGAACGTAGAGCTATTTTTCACGAAACAGATGCTTTGATTGCAAGCAAAGTGGACACCGCTTTACAACACGATATGACTGTTATTTTTTGCTTTGGCGAAGAATTGAAAGACCGTCAATCTGCAAATCATTTCAACATTGTTGAAAACCAATTAAGAGATGGTTTGTTTCATCTTCAAGCCAAAGATTGGGAAAAAATTGTTTTGGCTTACGAACCAGTTTGGGCTATTGGAACAGGCGAAACTGCTAGTCCAGAACAAGCTCAAGAAATGCACGAATTCATCAGAGAAACCGTTCGCAAAGCTTTTGGAAGCGATATCGCCGAAGATGTTTCTATCCTTTACGGTGGAAGTGTAAAACCAGACAATGCCAAAGAAATTTTCTCTAAACCAGATGTTGATGGAGGTCTAATTGGTGGAGCTGCACTTAACGCAAAAGATTTTTTAGCAATAGTAAACGCTATCTAAGAACTTAGATTATATTTCAAAAATGAGTCCTCAATTACGAAAGTAGTTGGGGACTTTTTAATTTCGTTTATAATCGATTTAAGCAATATTTTCGTAAATTTGAGTTTGCATCATTTTTCACAAAATCTAAATGCTAACATCAAACGAATCTAAATCCAGTCTCCAAACTATAACGCTTGTTCATAGTGGTGATGACTATTTTTCACGATTAGAACGTATTATTTTAGAATCGAAAACCGAAATTCATATTCAAACCTACATTTTTGATTATGATGCAACTGGAAAAAAAATAATTGAAGCCCTAAAAAAAGCTGCTGCAAAAAATATCAAAATATACATTCTCCTTGATGGTTTTGGCTCCTTGTCCTTTCCATCTGAAGTTATCGATGAACTTTCAAAAATCGGAATCGATTTAAGAATCTTCTCCCCTTTTCTTTCGGCAAATTCCTTATATATTGGAAGAAGATTACACCACAAAATAATAGTTTCCGATGCAAAAATAGCCTTAATCGGCGGTATTAATATTGCCGACAAATACCGTGGAACCGAAAAACATGGCGCTTGGCTTGACTATGCTGTGGAAATAAATGACGAAAACATTGCCAAATCCTTGCAAGAATTATGCAGTGATATTTATTTTAAAAATAGAATTATCCGAAGAAAAAAAATCAGTTCTTCTTATGAAAATTCAGCTATAGCAAGTGTTTCGGTGCTCCAAAATGATTGGCTAAAAAGAAAAAATGAGGTTTTCAAAACCTATATCAATAAAATAAACACGGCTCAAAAAGAAATTATAATTGTAAGCAGCTATTTTCTGCCGGGCAAAAAATTAATCAGAACCTTAAAAAAAGCTTCGCAAAATAAGGTAACTATTAAATTGATTCTTTCAGGAATATCCGATGTTCCAATGGCGAGGCGAGCCAGCTGTCATTTATATTCTAAACTTTTACGTTACAATATCGAATTATACGAATGGAAAAAATCGGTTTTGCACGGAAAAATCGCCGTGATTGATGCCAATTGGACAACGATTGGTTCTTTCAATCTCAATAATTTGAGTTCGTTTGCAAGTATCGAAATGAATGTAGCTATCGATTCAGAGGAATTTGCAAAGGATTACTTAGTACATCTCAATGAAATTATTGCGCAATGTGATAGAATTACTCCCGAAACTTTAAAATCAACCCATGGCTTGACTTCAAAATTCACCAATTGGGTATCGTATTGGGTATCCAGAATAGCTGAAATAATAGTTACTTATATTCCTCATAAAAGGTTCAGGAAATTTTATTAGAAACACAATTATTGTTGTCCGATAAAAATT
>DAORUG010000130.1:0-8715 GCA_035433125.1 Flavobacterium sp. | reverse complement strand
TATTGGAGAAATGGCAGAGTGGTCGATTGCGGCAGTCTTGAAAACTGTTGACTGTTACAGGTCCGGGGGTTCGAATCCCTCTTTCTCCGCCAGAATAAATACAAATGGAACTAAAACCCACTAAATTCAACGATTTAGTGGGTTTTTTGCGTTTATGGATAGTCAAATAAGTAGTTAAATCTAAACTCAAAGGGGTCTTTCGAGGAGTCACTTAATTTTTTTAAAACAAGTGACCCCTATCAAACGAAATGAACCAGTTCATCAAGAGGTTCACTCACAGTATCAAAAATTGAACATCTTGACTGAAATTATTAAAAAGTTTAAATTTAATAATAACTAAAAGGTTACCACTTATGATTAATCCTGTATCAATTCTCTTTTACATAAAGAGAGCAAAAGCTAACAATGAAGGGAAATGCGCTATCTATGCACGAATTACTGTTCAATCCAAACGGTTCGAGTTCAGCACCAACAAGTTTATCAATCCGGAAAAATGGTCCTCATTAGCCGCTAAAATTAAGGGTAAAAATGAGGAAGCTAGAACAATTAATAGTCATCTTGATTTTATAAAAAATCAGGTCAATGAGGCTGAAAAAAAATTATTCAAAAAAGATATTAGTGTTACCTCCGATAATTTGAAAAACGAGTTATTTGGTATCGGCATAACTAAACGCATGATCATTCCAATTTTTCAGGATTATAACGATAAAATCAAATCTTTATTTGGACAAGAATATGCCTCTGGCTAACCAAATATAAATATGTAATTTGCCGTCGTTATTTGACTTTGTGTTTTTTGTATAAAAATGCAAGGTGATTTTGCTTTCATGGTGGTGACTTTTTAATTATTATTCAATTTAAATTTTAGAAAAAACCAAGCGCTAGAATTAAATGAAGTAGGATTTAAGGATTCATTGAATCTAAGTGATTCAATTAAAAAAGAAAGTATATTCTAATAATAATTGGCGCAGATAAAGATAACTCATCCCCTCGCATTCGAAATATTATTTGAAAAAATTATATTTTTATAAAAAAAAAACATGAAATACTAAACCCATTATAGCCAATAATTAACAGTTTCACCTGTTCCTGTTTTATATTGGTGTACATACAGAACTCCTCTATGCTTAAAAACTCATTTTGGTGCTTGTTTAGCTCCTCTCTGATTTTTTGCATCATTCTCACGCTTTGACGATAACTCTTTCTTGTAATGAATTGAATATCATTTGGATAGACACACAACCTCTTGTTTTCAATTTTCATCCACTATCTATAGCTTTGAGTAGGCTTTTAGATACTATTATGTACTGTTTGACCCGTCCAAAATAACTAAACAGATTATTGAATAAATCCTGTTTTAGCTATACAAATATAATTTTTAATCAAAAATATAGTTGGTAACTAACACTTTACAACATAAAAAAACCGCAAATTTACATCTGCGGTTTTAGAAATTATAAAACTGAATTTTAATTAAAGTGTTTCATCATATAAAGAGCCAAATTTTCATCACTCATTTTATTGGATGTACTTTCACTGGAAATCGCATTTTTATATTGTGGTGTTTCGGCAAGGAACTTTATAAATTGCTCTTGGGCTTGCCCTGTTCCTGTGATGTGAATTTCATCGATATTAGGCATTTTACTGGCTATTTCTTTGAAGAATTTCAGTGTTAAACCAATTTCTTGATTGTTTGACGTTTTCTCATTGGAGTTTTTGTCCGGCCCTTCGCTACTAACATGTCCCAGAACAATAAATTCTTCATTTTCACCTTCTTCATTTCCTACGATTGTTGCGTTGTGTGAATCCATCCAAACACCGAACAGTTTTTTGTTTTTTGTTGACTTATTTTTATATTTCTATAAAGGTAACCCATTTGAGAAGCCCATACTTTTTTTTGGGTTAAGATTGTGATATATGTCACGATATAGGATGCGATTATTGGAGTATAATCACTTTTTAATTTTCATAAAATTCTATCGGTAAGTTGTCTGGGTCTGCAATGAAAGTAAAGCGTTTTTCAGTGAATTCATCGATTCGAATGGGTTCCGCTTTTATTTGGAATTTTTCCAAATGTGCTATGACTTTCTCTAAATCATCTACTTCAAAAGCTAAGTGTCTTAGTCCTGCTGCCTCTGGTCTTGACACTCTTTGTGGCGGATTAGGAAATGAAAATAATTCAATAACATAAGTTCCATTGAGTGCCAAATCCAATTTAAAGGATTGCCTATTTTCTCGATACACTTCACGGATTATGGCCAATCCCAAGACTTCGGTGTAGAATTTTTTGGATTTTTGATAATCCGAACAGATAATGGCTGTATGATGTATTTTGTTTAGCATAGTTATTTTTGTAGATTTAGAAAGCACCCTAATTCCAACTAATAAGAACACTTTTTAGCGTTTAGAACTTGCCACCCGAAAGGATTCGGGCTGTAGCGGGGATGCAATCGAGCACTAGATGGGATTGTTACATTTATTATATGTTCTCACAATTTCTTCAATTTTGTCTCCTTGCCATATATTTCTCACTACTCCAAATTCCTCATTTTTTATCTTTTTAACTAATGAAGGGCAATCACTAAATAAAGTGTTTAAATTTTTTTCTAAATCCCTACCAACTTTGATAGTTACATTGTTTTTTTCAATATAATAAATTGTATACCTATCTGATTGACCAAACATTATCGGATAAATCAAAGGAGCACCACTTATTCCACTCTCACTATAGCTCTTCACTATTTTGAGGTTATAGAGGTTAATATATTTATTCTTTTCAACAACTTTTAATAATTTATAAATATTTCTTTGAATTAATTTATATTCATATCTATTTAGTTCTCCATCTTCTTCAAATTCAAAACCAGAAATTTGTTTTTGATCAAAGAATTGAGTTTTTGACTCTTTATCAATTTTAAACTGTATTCCTCCGCTTAATCTTAATGAGATAAGTCCTTCAATACTTTTTCCGGTCTTATCATAAACTTTTCCGTGATAGAATTCAGTTTCAATGAGCTGAGCATTTGCCCAAAATGAAATCATAATTAAAATAAAAGTAAGTTTTCTTTTCATGGTTTTAATTTTAGTTAACTTTTTGGCGCTTGGCTAAGAAGCGGAGACTTCCTAAAGTAACCCTGCTTGTAAGAATGTTTAATTTTTTGAAAAACACTTCTGAGAGCTGGAGTTTTTATGGTTTGAAATTTTAATTAGTAATTATATGTCAATTCGATTGTGTTATTGGGTGGAACGTTGATTTCATAATCCACATTTGTTGCAATTCCGTTTTTGACATTAATTACTCGTACTATATTTTTTTCGCTTTCAGCCACCAGCACATTGAATTTGTTGTTCAAATTGATAGCTTTGAAATTGTCATAACCACTAAAACCTGTGGCATATTCTGAATTTAAAAAGGTGTTATGTCCTACTTTTGGACCACACGGAAATAGCGTTTGCACTTCAAAACGATCACCCTCTTTTTGTGGAATGTAATTGTTGAGATTTACTTTTATATAGGCTTTTTTAGGAATATAAAAAGATTCGTCTATTATCGTATCTCTTCGTCCTATCCTATAAATGGCATAGCCCAAGGATTGATTGTTTCCTAATTTGATATAGTTATTAGAACTTAATTTTGAATCGTCAATATTTATTGTAAAATAGCCTCTTGAAAGTCTTCCTAATTCATCGTCTTTTAAATAAAAATCCTTGAAGTATTCACCGTTTTGATTGGATTTAGTGCTTACAATTTTTCTGGTGTAGCCACCACCCAATTCTCCACCACTTATTCTATAATTAAAACTTACTGTAATATTGGCCAAAGGAACATTGTTTGCCGTTACAAATTTTCCTTGAATGGTTGTGCAGTTGTTGGTACAAATATCTTTAGTGTCATCGTCATTTTTTTCGCAACTGATTAAAACTAACGAAATGCAAAACGAGAAGATTAATTTTTTCATACTATTTGTTTTATTGTACAAGTTTAGAAATAATAATTATTGTTTTAAAATGTTTATTTTTTTTAGGTAGGTACTCGATGTAATCGAGTACCAGTGGGGGCTTCTATTATTTTTTTGGATGTAAACTTTTTAAAATCACGAATAACATTTTGCAACTCTCCATCAAATGCTGTAACAATTAAATGAAGGTGACTGCTCAATAGACATAAGCGTGAACACTTAATCCTTTTTCCTTAATACAATAATTTAAGGATTCGTCCAGGATATTACAATAAATTGGACGTATGAATAAATCTACCCAGTCTACTATTGTTATAGTTATAAAAGTAGGTACAGTACTATCAATAACTTTGTATTTATCAGACATTTTTATTTCAAATATAAGGCTATTTTAGTGGCAAACCGCGTTGCAAACGCTACGATTTGTCTTTGAATTTAAGTAGGCACTCGATACAATCGAGCGCCAGAGAACGTGGACAAACGAGCGCCAGTGGAACGCCAGTGAGAGACTTTTCTTTTGCGGTAATGCATTCGAACTTTATTTTTTCGATTGCAATTTTTTGATAGAGTTTACAAGTAGATTGTAATCTTCTTCAGAATCCAAAAATGGTATCGCAAAAATTGTCACAAAATTTTCTTTGTTATTAAAAGTTTGCTTGACTATAGGCTTACTGAGGGTTATTTGTAACAGTTTTACCTTTGAATTTTCTGAATTTTTTTTACTGACAGATATATTTTTAATTGAATTAAAATTTACAATTTTTTGCGTAATTTGTTTTCGCTGATTTTTGTTTTCTCCAATAAGATAGTTGCAATAATACCCTTCGTTGGTTTGTCCAAATTCTACATCACTAATATAAACTATTGAATTGTCGTAACGGGTCATTGGTAAATCAACAGATTTATTTGAAATTTCATTTATTCGCTTTACAACTTCGCCTATTTGTGAAGATTGAGGAATCGAATACAAGATTGTTAGAATAAAAAAAAGTCTAATCATAACTAAATCATTTTTTCAACACTTTAGATGTTCTCATTTATACTTTTTTTTAAGGTTGCTGCTAACTTGTATGTAGGCCTGACAAACGTCAGTATTTATTTATTTTCAAATATATTAATAAATTCCTACAAAATCATCCAAAAGCCATTTTATTTCATTGCAATACAACTATTTAAAATCATTCAACGCTCTCTCAATAATTTCCAAACATTCCTGAATTTGTTCTTCTGTGATTACCAATGGTGGTGCAAAACGTATTTTGTTGCCGTGAGTGGGTTTTGCCAATAAGCCATAATCTCTAAAACGAAGACAGATGTTCCAGGCCAAATCAGAATCCTCGCCACAATTGATCACAATGGCATTCAACAATCCCTTGCCACGAACCAATTCGATTAACGGATTTCGTTGGGCTATTTCGTTTAATCCATTTCTTAAAAGAATTCCTAATCGTTCGGCATTTTCGGCTAGTTTTTCGTCTTTGATTACTTCAAGTGCAGCAACAGCAACCGCAGCCGCAATTGGGTTTCCGCCAAAAGTAGAACCGTGTTGTCCGGGTTTGATGACATTCATAATTTCGTTGTTGGCCAAAACTGCCGAAATAGGATACACTCCACCGGAAATAGCTTTTCCTAAAATTAAAATATCAGGTTTTACCTCAGGATTATTTTCGCATCCATTTTGGCAAGAACAATTTCCACAAGTGGCTAATAATCGTCCTGTACGAGCAATTCCTGTTTGCACTTCATCAGCAATGAACAATACATTATTCGCTTCGCAAAGGGCTTTTGCTTTTGCCAAATAGCCATCCGTTGGCACATAAACTCCTGCTTCTCCCTGAATGGGCTCAACCAAGAATCCAGCAATGTTGTTAGATGACAGTAAAACTTTTTCTAAAGCTTCAATATTGTCGTACGGTATTTTTATAAAACCTTCGGTGAAAGGACCAAAACTTTTGCGCGCACTTTCGTCGTTGGAAAAGGAAATAATAGTGGTCGTACGTCCGTGGAAATTATTTTCGCAGACGATAATTTGTGCTTGATTTTCAGGAATGCCTTTGACTTCATAGGCCCATTTTCGGCATAATTTAAGTGCTGTTTCTACTGCTTCGGCACCTGTATTCATTGGTAATACTTTGTCAAAACCAAAATAGTTGGTCACATATTCTTCAAAAACTCCCAATTGGTCATTATAAAATGCACGAGAGGTCAAAGTCAATCTTTGCGCTTGTTTGATCATTGCTCCGATAATTTTTGGGTGACAATGTCCTTGATTTACAGCTGAATAAGCTGATAAAAAATCGTAGTATTTCTTGCCGTCAACATCCCATACAAAAACACCTTCGCCTTTTTCTAAAACAACGGGAAGTGGATGGTAATTGTGTGCTCCGTATTGGTTTTCTTTTTCGATTAAAACTTCTGATTTTGAGGAAAGAGTTGGCTGTATGTGCTGCATTGTGAATGGTTTTAAATTAGAAGACAAAAATACCATAATATTTTATTTTATCATAAAAAATGATGATTTTGACTTACATTTGTACTAAATAAGTCATATTTATTTTTTATAGAAAAATATAAGTCAATTTAATCCTAAAAGATATGGAAAATCTAGACCAATTTGATATTTTAATCATCAAAGAATTGGAAAAAGACGGTCGAATGGCGTATTCGACCATAGCCGCTAATCTCAAAATTTCGAATACGATGGTGCATCAGCGGGTCAATCGGTTGATGGAACAAGGCATTTTATTGGGCATTAAACCCGTCATCAACGAGAAAAAAGCAGGTTATGATTGGGGTTCTTTTACCGGAATCACGTTGAATAAAGATCAGGATTCGACTCGGATTATCGAAGAGTTGAAAAAAATTCCCGAAATCACGGAATGCTATTATATTTCGGGTTTGTTCACGCTTTATATCAAAATCAGTGCTCGAAATCACGAACATATGCGGAAGATTCTTTATGAAAAAATTGACAATATTCCGGGCATTTCAAAAACGGATTCTATTATGGAATTGGGTTGTGCTTTTAAGCGGAATGTGAGTTTGTGATTTTTTTTTATTTAAACCATTAAGATAGTTAAGGAAATTAAGCTTTAAGTTTATGTATACTATTGACAATGATTCGTATAAATTTAACTCGTTGAATCTAATTCAATTTAGATTTTTTAAACACATAGAAACATAGTTTTATTCGTTATGTTGAGACGTTTCACTTTGCAATAGTAAACCATAGCTTTGCGAAACCAAGACCCGAGCGATAGCGAACAGGCGAAGCCATTGCTCTACCTACTCTTTTTTTCTATGTCTCTATGAGTTTCATTAAACTATTTTTAATTATTTCGAAAATTCACTTAATTGCACTGAACTGTATAATTAACAACTGTTTATCCACAACTATTCTATTTTATTTCAGATATTTGTAGTAAATAATACTAGTTATGAAAAATTTTGTCTCTTTATTTTTAGCACTCGTTTTGTATTCCAATGGTTCTTTTGCGCAATTGAAACCTGTGACCTACAAGGATGGCAATCAGGTTTTGAATGGTTTTAGCATTCAACAATCGAAAAAAAGCCAACAGAAACCCGGAATCTTAATTCTTCCCGCTTGGATGGGAATTGACAAACTGTCGAAAGATACAGCAGAAAACCTCTCGAAATTGGGCTATTATGCTTTTGTAGCGGATATTTATGGCGAAGGGAATTATCCAAAAGACTACAAAGAAGCAGGAAAAAATGCGGGTTATTTCAAAACCAATTTTGTGGACTACCAAAAACGAATTTCATTGGCATTGGAACAATTAATTCTTTCGGGTGCCAATCCAGATACTATTGTGGTTATTGGCTATTGTTTTGGAGGAACCGGAGCACTTGAAGCCGCTCGAGGACATTTGAATGTAAAAGGCGTAGTTTCGTTTCACGGCGGATTAGGAAGAGATGCCAAAAGAGCGCTTGCCCTTATCACAGCCAAGGTTTTGGTTTGTCACGGAGCCGACGATCCTTATGAATCCAAGGAAGAAATCGACGCTTTTCAACAAGAAATGCGAGATACAAAAGCCGATTGGCAAATGATTTATTATGCTAATGCAGTTCACTCTTTTACCAATCCTGAATCAGGAACTGACAATTCAAAAGGAGCTGCTTACAACGAAATTGCTGCCAAAAGATCTTGGGAACATTTAAAACTCTTTTTAAATGAAGTGCTGAAAAAATAGCCTTTTGCATTGTTTTATAATTAAACTATTTGATTATGAGCAAGAACCCGTTACGAAAAGACAAAACATGCTTGAATTGCAGGCACGTTGTCGAAAATAGATTTTGCCCCAATTGTGGTCAAGAAAATATTGATACCAGAAAGACTTTTTATCATTTGTTTGTTCATTTTTTTGAGGATTTAACACATTATGAAAATGCCTTTTGGAAGACAATCAAAAACCTTTTGTTAAAACCATCGACCTTAACAAAGGAATATCTTTCCGGAAAACGATTGTCCTATTTGGCACCCGTACGACTTTATATTTTTATAAGTTTGATTACTTTTTTCTTAATCTCCATTTCATCCTCTAAAGATCCTTTCCAAATCACTGTTGAAAAAACAGAACCAAAAACGGCCTTGGAAGAAATAAATGAAAAGAGCAGTACATTTTTTGGATATCATTCTACTAAAGAATTGGATTCCATTCAGAATTCGGATTCAAAAACCGAAAAATTATCTCCTTTCAATTATGGAAACATATTTTCAGTTTCATTTGTTTTCTGC
>DAORUG010000129.1:0-8767 GCA_035433125.1 Flavobacterium sp. | reverse complement strand
TTTGCAAGTTTTTTTTGATATATTTGTTGTGTTGTGCAACAAGCACAGCAGTTTGCAAAAATGGCGGGTTTAGGCTTAATTTAAAGTTGGTTTTGTACTTGCAAAGTCAGTGAAAAACCGAAAGTTTAGGCTTCCTTAATCCGCCACTTCTGCAAGCTGCAAAACGTTAGAAAATCCAAAAAAAAGCTATTTATGGCTACTCGCCATTTTTTTTATTAATGCTCATTCAAAAATCAAGTGATTCTTTTTTAAAATTCTCAAGAATCTTGAAAAAAACCACGATAAATTCCATTAGTTAGAAAAAACGTACCTTTGCAAAAAAATTACGTTTTATGACCACTTTCGAACAATTCAATCTTCCAAAATCAGTACAAAAAGCAATCGATGATTTAGGATTCACCACACCTACTCCCATTCAGGAAAAAACTTTTTCTGTGATAATGTCAGGACGTGATATGATGGGAATTGCACAAACGGGAACTGGTAAGACGTTCGCTTATTTATTGCCTTTATTAAAACTATATAAATTTACTCCGGGTCATACTCCTAAAATTGTAATTCTGGTTCCAACTCGTGAGCTTGTAGTTCAAGTTGTGGAGGAAGTAGAAAAACTGACCAAATATATGTCCGTTCGTACCGTTGGTATTTTTGGTGGTGTGAACATCAATACCCAAAAAACAGTTGTTTACACTGGTTGTGATATTCTGGTAGGAACTCCGGGACGCGTTATGGATTTAACATTAGACAACGTCATCCGTTTCGAAGAAATGCAAAAACTGGTCATCGATGAATTTGACGAAATGCTCAATTTAGGTTTCCGTACCCAATTGACCGCAATTTTGGCTATGATGCCTAAAAAACGTCAAAACATCTTATTTTCAGCCACTATGACCGACGAAGTAGATGCCATTTTGAATGATTATTTCGATTATCCAGAAGAAGTCACGCTTTCGGCATCGGGAACACCGTTGGAAAACATCACCCAGATTACGTATAACGTTCCCAACTTCAACACCAAAATTAATTTGCTGAAACACTTGTTGCAGACTAACGAGGATATGAGTCGTGTTTTGGTTTTCGTAAATAACAAGAAGATTTCGGATATGGTTCTTGCTCGAATCGAGGAAGATTTTGAGGGTCAATTTGGTGTAATTCACTCCAATAAATCCCAAAATTATCGTTTGAGCACAATGGCTGAATTTCAAGAAGGCAATCTCCGTGGATTAATCACTACCGATATTATGGCGAGAGGTTTGGATATTTCGAATATTACCCACGTTATTAACTTTGAAATGCCCGAACTTCCTGAATTGTATATGCACCGAATTGGTCGTACCGGTCGTGCCGATGCTACGGGAACTGCCATCAGTTTGATTACGCCTCGTGAAGAAGAATCCAAATTTGCCATCGAATTATTAATGGATATGGAATTGGACACCGAGCCTTTCCCTGAAAATGTTGAAATATCCTTAAAACTAATCGAACCTGAAAAAGACCGTCAGCCGATGAAGTTTATGATGAAAAAGGTAAAATTAGATGGTGATGGTGCTTTTCACGAAAAAAGTAAAAAGAATAAAAAAGTCAATCTCGGCGGACCTGGTGTAACCAAGAAAAAAACGCACGGTTCTGTCAATAGAAATATGTTGAAAAACCAAGCTAAAAAACGCAAGGACAAGAAATAAAAAATAACCGCAGATTCACAGATTTTAAATCAATGTAAAAATCTGTGAATCTGAGGTTAAAAAATTAAATCTTCGTAAAAATCAAGCAAACCGGAGAACACAATGCTATCTTTTTCCCAGTATCTGTAAGCATTCCTGTAGTTTTATCTCTTTTGAAAATCACAATTTCATTGGTGTATTGATGTCCTACTAGCAGAAAATTTCCTGTTGGATCAATATTAAAATTTCGTGGCCCTTTCCCTAAAGTACTCGTTCTTTGCACGAATTCTAATTTTCCCTTTTTCAAAATTTTGAAAGCCGAAATATCATTGGCAGTTCCTCGATTAGTGGCGTATAAAAACTTTCCGTCATGCGAAATATGAATGTCGGCTGCTCCAATATCTCCTTTAAAATCTGGTGCAACCACAGTTGTTTCACTCACTTTTTTCAACATTCCTTTGGCATAATTGAAAGAGGTTATCGTCCCATCCATTTCTTGCAACAAATAAACCTGTTTTCCGTCTTTACTGAAGATTAAATGTCGTGGGCCACTTCCGGGTTTCACATCGATACTACTTTTGAGTGTTAAAACTTCCGTTGCTGAATTTGAATTATATTGGTAAACATAAATCTTGTCGGTCCCTAAATCATTAGCCAAAACATATTTTTTATCTGGCGAAAAATACACCATATGAGCGTGAGGAGCTTCTTGTCGATTGGTATTGATGCTTTTTCCTGTGTGTTGTACCACTTGTTTCACTTCACCAATACTTCCATCGCTCTTTATGCCCAAAACCGAAATATTACCGCTGGAATAATTAGCAGTAATCACGTTTTTATCATCATTGATGATATAACAAGGATTCAATCCGTTAGGGTTTTGATAATTAATAAATTCCAATTTCCCGCTTTTTGAATCGAATCCAAAAGCACTAACCGAACTTTTTTTATCGTTTTCACTTACCGAATAAACGAATTTATTATCACTGGAAACTGACAAATAACTAGGATTAAAAATATTTTCAGTATTGCTTTTAAGACTGAAATTTCCTGTATTCGAATCGAATTCATAAACATAAATTCCTTTGCTATCGCAAGGTTTGGTGTAGGTTCCAACAACCAAATTGAATTTATTTTCCTGTGCTTGGATTGTAGCTAAAGCAAAAACGGAAAGAAGAATGGTAACTGTTTTTTTCATAATGTGTTATTTATTTTGATATGTATCAGAAAGCAAAAATATCTGAGGACAAATTGTCCCTAGGTAACTCCGTACCTGAAATTATTTATGATTATTCCATTCTTCAAATATAATCTAAATTCCTGCAAAATCTGAAATCCAATTTCCAAAATCTAAAATCAAAATACTATCTTTGACAAACTCAATAACGGAATGCAATTCAAACACCCAGAAATCCTCTATTTTCTTTTCTTATTGGTTATACCAATTCTGGTTCATTTGTTTCAATTGCGACGTTTCAAAAAGGAATATTTCACAAATGTTCGTTTCCTGAAGAAACTTTCCATTCAAACCAGAAAGAGTTCCAAAATCAAAAAATGGTTGCTTTTAGCCACACGATTATTACTGTTAACCTTTATTATCATTGCCTTTGCACAACCTTTTTTCAAAGCCAAAGACACCAAAAACAGTAACAACGAAATGTATATCGTTTTGGATAATTCCTTTTCAATGCAAGCCAAAGGACAAAAAGGCGAATTACTGAAAAGAACCGTTCAGGAATTATTGGAAAACACACCCGAAAATCAAACTTTTTCCTTGATTACCAATTCTGAAACTTTTTGGAATACCGACATCAAATCCATTCGAACCGAATTACAAAACCTAAAATACAGTGCTTTGCCGTTTCAATTGGAAAGTGCAATGGCAAAAATAAAATCCAGAAAATCAGTTTTCAATAAAGATGTTGTCATTATTACGGATGCTGTTGGTTTGGAATCCAAACAAGTAAAAAGCATTGACAGCGATTTCAATACGTATTTCATTATTCCGGAAGCGGAACAAAAAAACAACGCTTCTATTGACAGCGTTTTTATTCATCAAACTTTGGACGATTTCTATGAAATTGGTTTAAAACTGTCTGCTTTTGGCGAAAAAGACAAGCAAATTCCAGTCGCTTTATACAATCAAAACAAACTGATTGCAAAGACTTTGACAAAATTGGAGACCAAAGAAAAAACAATCTATTTCACCATTCCGAAAAAGGATTTCCACGGCTATGTTTCCATTACCGACAACGGATTAGCATACGACAACAACTTGTATTTCAGCATTTCAAAACCTAAAAAAAACAACATCATCAGCATTGGTCAACCTGAAAAATCGAACTTTTTGTCTAGAATTTACACCAATGACGAATTCAATTTCAATAATTTTGCAATTGAAACTTTGGATTACAATGCACTCGAAAAACAAAATACTATTGTCTTAAACGAATTGGATGAAATTCCGCAAGCTTTGCAAACCACTTTAAAATCCTTTGTTGAAAAAGGCGGAAACCTCGTTCTTATTCCATCTGCAAAAACGTCAACAAACAATCTCAATCCGTTTTTGAAAATCTTTGGAAACATCCAATTCAAATCTTTGGAGAACAAAGAAAAATTGGTCACTAAAATCAACTTCAATCATCCTTTGTTCAGCGGTGTTTTCGAGAATAAAATCAATAATTTTCAATATCCGAAAACAAAAACTTCCTTTGGAATAGCGGGTTCTAATCCTGCGGTTTTGTATTATGAAGATCAAACTGCATTTTTAACTTCCATCAGCAATGCAATTTCGTCGGTTTATATTTTCACGGCTCCAATTAATCTAGAAAACTCTAATTTTCAACAATCACCTTTGATTGTTCCTGTTTTTTACAAAATGGGGATAAACAATCAAAATAATGGTGTGAATGCCTTTACCATTGACAACAACAATCCATTTTTAGTTGATGCGACTTTATCAAAAGACGAAATTCTGAAAGTCAAAAACGATGGGGAGACCTTTATTCCGGTACAACAAATGCTGAACGATAAAGTAAAATTGACTTTCAACGATTATCCGGAACAAGCAGGAAATTTTGGAATTTACAACCAAAATGAACGTTTGGAAAACATCAGTTTTAACTACAATAGAATCGAAAGTGATTTGGATCAAGCCAATGAAGATGCTCTTTCTGATTACAAAACTATCGATTCTATTGAAACTGTTTTCGACACCTTACAAACCGACCGAACGGACAGTCAAATTTGGAAATGGTTTGTTATATTTGCATTGCTTTTTCTGGTAACCGAAATGGCAATTATACGATTTGTGAAGTAAAAAAGTTAGACACAGATTTCACGAATTTTCACGAATTTATTTAAAATAATTTGTGAAAATTTGTGCAATTCGTGGCAAAAAAATATTCAATAATTTAGAAAGCACTATGAACACAATCATCCGGGAAGCCAAAATAATCGATTCCGAAAGTCCTTTTCACAACCAAACCGTTGATATTTTAATTGTTGATGGTAGCATCAAAAAAATAGGAACTTCGCTTTCCAATACAGATAATGCCAACGAAGTAAAACTCGACAATTTACATATTTCCCAAGGTTGGTTTGACAGCAGTGTTTCGCTTGGAGAGCCTGGTTTTGAAGACCGTGAAACCATTGCAAACGGCTTGAATGTTGCTGCAAAAAGCGGCTTCACGGCAATCGCTTTGCAACCCAACTCCTACCCGATTATTGACAATCAATCGCAAATTAATTTCGTAAAAAGCAAAGCCAATGGTTTTGCCACCGAACTTTTCCCGATTGGCGCTTTGACCAAAGGAAGCGAAGGAAAAGATATGGCGGAATTATTCGACATGAAAAATTCGGGAGCTGTTGCTTTTGGGGATTACAACACTAGTTTGGACAACGCCAATTTGCTAAAAATAGCCTTGCAATATGTTCAGGATTTTGATGGATTGGTCATTGCTTTCGCCCAAGATTCGAACATCAAAGGGAACGGCGTTGCCAATGAAGGCATTGTTTCTACCCGATTAGGATTGAAAGGAATTCCAAATCTAGCCGAAGAATTGCAAATTGCCAGAAACTTGTTCCTATTGGAATATACTAGTGGAAAATTGCATATTCCAACCATTTCTACGTCTAAATCGGTGGAGTTAATCAAAAAAGCCAAAGCCAAAGGATTAAACGTTACTTGTAGTGTTGCTGTACATCATTTGGTTTTAACCGATTCAACACTGGAAAATTTTGATACCAGATGCAAAGTTTCGCCACCATTAAGAACAGAAACCGACAGAAAAGCATTGCTTGCAGGAATTCTGGACAATACGATTGACATCATTACAACCGATCATAATCCAATTGACATTGAACACAAAAAAATGGAATTTGATTTGGCCAAAAATGGAACAATAGGTTTGGAAAGTGCTTTTGGAGCCTTGTCAACCGTTCTGCCTTTGGAAAAAATAATCGAAAAATTAACTGCTGGAAAAGCTACTTTTGGAATTGAAACACAAACCATTGCCGAAGGTCAAAAAGCCAACATCAGTTTATTCAATCCTGAAGGGAAAAGCATTTTTACCAACGAAAATATCCTGTCAAAATCTAAAAACTCCGCTTTTCTGGGAACTGAAACTAAAGGGAAAGTGTATGGAATTTATAATCAGGGGAAATTAGTTTTAGGTTAAAAATTTAAACACTAAGTGCACTAAGAAGGCACAAAGAACACTATTGTTAAACTTATTAAAACCAAAACACTTTGTGAACTTCGTTTCAAGACTTTGTGAACTTTGTGGTTAAATAAAATATGGAAAATAACAACATCGAAGAAGGAAAAAGTATTGCAATTGTGAGTTACATCACTATTATTGGTGCGATTGCAGCAATTTTTATGAACCAAGACAAGAAAAATAGTTTTGCCGCTTTTCATATTTGTCAGGCACTCGGCATATTTATTTCATTTTTTTTAATCGGGTACTTTATTGGTTATTTTGACAGTTGGATGATATCTTCTGCTTTTTATGTTTTTTACTTCATACTCTGGATTTATGGATTTCTTGGGGCGTTACAAGGTCAGATGAAACTGATTCCTTTGTTGGGAGAACAATTTCAAAAAATATTTAAAAATATCTAGTACTAAATGAATTTATCTTTAGAATATAAAATTAGAGAACCCAAAATAAAGTTGGACAAGAACCCACTTTTACTCTTAATCCACGGTTACGGTAGCAACGAAGAAGATTTATTTTCGTTTGCCAGCGAACTTCCCGACGAATATTACATCGTTTCAGCTCGCGCTCCATACGATATACAATATGGAAGTTACGCTTGGTATGCCATCAACTTTGATGCCGACCAAAACAAATTTTCTGACAACGAGCAAGCCAAAACTTCGAGAGATTTAATTGCAAAATTCATTGATGAATTAGAGTCTAATTATCTTATTGATGGTGAAAACGTAACTTTAATTGGATTTAGCCAAGGAGCAATTTTGAGTTATGCAGTGGCACTTTCACACCCTGAAAAAGTCCAAAGAGTCGTAGCAATGAGTGGTTATGTCAATCCAGAAATTATAGAAGAAAATTATTTAAAGAATACCTTTTCGAATCTTAAAATATTCACTTCTCACGGAACGGTAGATCAAGTAATCCCTGTGGAATGGGGACGAAAAGCAAAACCTTTTTTGGAAAATTTAGGCATCGATATAACGTACAAAGAATATCCAATTGGTCACGGCGTTTCACCACAAAATTTTTACGATTTCAAAAATTGGATTTTGACAAATACGTAGACACGGATTGCAATCCGTCTCTACCCAAAACAAAAATTATTTCTGATACAATAATGATTGAAATGTTTCAAAAGAAACCGTTTCGTCATCATTGATAAAATATTTAATCAATACCTCTCCCCAATATTCTCCGTCGCTGTAATCGGCAATAATCCAACGGTGGTTTAGGATTCGCACTTTATTAATGATAAATTTATTGGCTCCAATTTGATCTTGCCCCACAAAAGGATTGCCTTTAGGATTGGCATTTAAATCCATTAATTTTTCAGTTACAACAGGAATCAGTTTTTCTACTTGAATCGTTTTTGTGGCATTGTCAGGATTAAAATAATTCTGGGCATTTTCATTTTTTTCCAAAGAAAAATAGTTGGCATCGACCAGTTTGGCATTGGCAACCTCTAAATCTTTTTTCCACTTTGCTTCCGTTTTGGCAGATTTATCTTTTACAAAAGTCAGTTGTTTGCTAAAATACATATAGGTAAAAACATTCAAAAGCAAAACAATAATAATCAGATAAAGTAATAATGAGTTTTTCATTTGAAATTGATATTAAAGAGTAATTTCTAAATTGTCGTAAGCCAAATAAACGTTTTTCGGCAGTTTTTGTTGCACTTCTTCGTGAAAACCCATAATGTGACTAATGTGAGTGAGATACGTTTTTTCGGGTTTTATTAAAGCAATAAAATCCAAAGCTTCTTGCAAATTAAAATGGGTATTATGTGGCTCTTCACGCAAAGCATTCACAACCAAAACTTTCAGATTTTTTAATTTAATCAATTCACTTTCTTCAACCGTTTTGACATCTGTTAAATAAGCAAAATCATCAATTCTGTAACCAAAAACTTGAAGATTTCCGTGCATCACATTAATAGGAATTGCTGTTTTATTTCCAATGGAAAAAGGGTGATTGTTAACAACTTCAATTGGTTTTACAGAAGGAGCACCGGGATATTTATTTTCAGTTTGAAAAATATAATCAAATCTTTTTTTCAAGTTTTCGATGACTCTTTCGTGAGCATAAATCGGAATATCGCCTTGTTTAAAAAAAAAGGGACGAATGTCATCTAATCCTGCTGTGTGATCGGAATGTTCGTGAGTATATAGAATTCCATCCACTTTTTGACAATTCGAAGTAAGCATTTGTTGTCTAAAGTCTGGACCACAATCAATAATATAAGAATGATTCTCCCAATAAACCCAAACCGAAACACGAAGTCTTTTGTCTTTAAAATCAGCACTTTGACAAACCGAATGATGACTTCCAATAACAGGAATTCCTTGTGAAGTACCAGTTCCTAAAAAATACAAATTCATTTTCGAACAG
>DAORUG010000128.1:0-8907 GCA_035433125.1 Flavobacterium sp. | reverse complement strand
TTTATTCCCAATTTTTTAAATAGCGTTTTGGGTACAATTGGAAGTTTTGGAATGGGATTAGCCTCCGTTTTATTTATAACTTTTTTCTTTCTCAAAGACCGATTACTTTTCATTGTTGGAGCCAAAAAACTGATTCCTGATACCCACGAAGAACAAATTTTGAATTCGGTGCACAAAATAAATCATTTGCTTTCTCGCTATTTCATTGGTTTGTTACTTCAATTATCTATCGTTTTTGTGTTGTATGTTATTGTTTTATTGATTTTTGGTATTCCAAACCTGATAATCATTGCTTTTTTATGTGCTGTTTTAAATATTGTACCTTACATTGGACCGCTAATCGCATCGATTTTGGCTGCTGTTTTAACAATGTTGAGCAACTTAGGCTCCGATTTTCAAACGGTTATATTACCCACAACCATCTATGTTTTAATAGGTTTTTGGATAGTTCAAGTTATAGACAACAATTTGTCGCAACCGCTAATTTTTTCCAAAAGTGTGAGTTCACATCCTCTCGAAATCTTCCTTGTTATCCTGATTGCAGGATTTCTATCTGGTATTTTAGGAATGATTATTGCCGTTCCTTTGTACACTATTTTGAAAGTAATTGGGAAAGAATTTTTTCCGGAAAACACCGTAATTAAGCTACTTACAAAAAACATTTGATTTTGGATTTGAAGCTATTACATTCTGAAATTCAGCAATTTATCAATAATAATCTTGATAAAAACATTGCAAAATTGGCTTTGCAAAAAAATCCTTTTCCAGAAATTGAGTGGATTTCAATTTTAAACCAAATTGAAGCCAAATCCAAATCGAAAGAAAAATTACCTCATTGGTTTGCTACCAAAAATATCATTTATCCAAGCAAAATATCGGTTGAACAAACCTCATCCGAAAAAACTGCTTCCTATAAATCTGAACTAGTTTCTGGTGAAAGTCTCATTGATTTAACAGGCGGTTTTGGCGTGGATGATTTTTATTTTACTAAAAAGATAAAAACGGTAACCCATTGCGAAATAAACCCTGAACTTTCTCAAATCGTAAAACACAATTTCGAGCAACTCAATGTAAAAAATATAAGTTGTCTCTCTGGAGATAGTTTAGAAATTTTGACACAATCAAACGCCAAATACGATTGGATTTACATTGATCCTTCCAGAAGAAATGATGCCAAAGGGAAAGTTTTTATGCTCAAAGATTGTTTGCCTAATGTACCGGAACACCTTGATTTATTTTTCGAATATTCGGATAGAATTCTAATAAAAACAGCGCCTCTTCTTGATATCACAGCTGGATTATCTGAATTGAAAAACGTCAAAACTATTCATATCGTAGCGGTCGAAAATGAAGTAAAAGAATTATTATGGGAAATACACAAAGATTATTTGGGAAAAATAATCCTGAAAACCATCAATTTTGTCAAGGAAAAAAGGGATACTTTCGAATTTGTTTTGGATGAAAATCCCGAAATTCCTGACTATGGTTTGCCCGAGAATTATTTATACGAACCCAACAGCGCGATAATGAAATCAGGCGGATTTGATGAAGTTGGCACATTTTACAAACTCAAAAAACTGCATAAACATTCGCATTTATATACCAATTCGGAAGTGATTGCCTTTCCGGGAAGAATTTTCGAAATTGAAAATACCATCGCATATCACAAAAAAGAGATGAAAATTTTTCTTGAAGGAAAACAATTCAATATCACCACACGAAATTTTCCGGAAACGGTGGAAAGCATCCGCAAAAAATGGAAAATAAAAGAAGGTGGAAAACAATATTGTTTCTTTACAACTGATGAAAATGACAATAAAATAGTCTTAATTTGCAAAAAAATTAATTAAAAAATGAAACAAGTAGCTTTAGCCTTTTTCTTCTTGATAAGCAGCCAAATATTTGCCCAAAAAACCTGTGATTACAGCGTGAATGTGAAAGATTCTATTGGAACCTACAAATTGACCAAGGAATATATGATTTATGAGAAAAATTTTGCAGGAAACAAACATTACATCTTTCTTTCTTTGGCTTTAACCGATGGCACGCCAACTTTGAATCTGCAAATGATTCAAAAAAGTAAGGAGTTTATGAAAGCAAATTGTTTTGACAAAAATTCAAAATTATTTTTTCAATTGAATAACGGAAAAATTATCACCTTACTCCACATCGACCAAGAAAATTGTGGCACAATGTTAAGAGATAGCGAGGGATTCGACAACAGAATTCTTGTTGGGAATTTTATGTTTATTAAAGGTACTTTTGAGGATATGAAAAGTTCTCCTGTCAATTTAATGCGAATTAAATATTTGACCGATTTAGACGATTATGTTTTCCGCAAAGAATTTACCGCTGAAATGGACAACCAAGTTTACCAACCTGAAAATTATTTTATCAACTTTTTGCACTGCGTTGAATAACTAATCACACTTCCATTTGGCATTAGAAACTTTATCATTTAATGCCGATTTCAAATTATAATGCCACCATTCCGAATCTAATGAGTTAAAGCCATTTTGAATCATTGTATTTTTCAATAATTCTCTGTTGGATTTTATTTCCTTTGGAAGATTCTGATAATTATGACCCGCTTCAATACCAAAAAAGTCGAAAGCGGCTCCCATATCGAGTTCAACTTCATTGGCATCGACTAAAGTTATATCGACAGCTCCACCTCTGTTGTGAATGGAACCTTTGCTAGGATTAGCAACATACTCGGGATTTGGAACGATTTTCCACATTCTTTTTTGAATATCTAAAGGGCGATAGCAATCGAATATCTTGATTTTGTAGCCCATTTTCATAAATTCGGTGTTGGCTTTAATCATTGCTTTAACCGTTTTTAAACGCAAAAAACATTCGGCGCAATCGTACACTTTTGCCTTTAAAAAATTATCCGAAGTGGCGTATTTCATATCATAAACAAAATCTTTGCTGTAGTCTTTCAAGTTCACAAATGTGGTGTCATTTACGATTTCCTCATTTTTAACATCGGCAGTTACAGTTTGCGATTTACAAGAAAACAAACTCAGAATCGCACAAAAAAGAAAAACGGATTTGATATGGAAAGTCATAATTTTTATTTTGGTTAAAAATAGAAAAAATCTATCTTGTTTTACTGGATTAAATATTTAAAGTTAGAATCAATTTATTATAAAAAAATAACCCCAAAGCAGAACTTCAGGGTTATGACTAATAAAAATATAAAAAACAAATAAAATTATAAATCTGTAATAGGACTGTATTTAGGAACTAATGATTTCATTACAATCCAACCCATTAAGTAACAAATGGAACAAATGGAGAAAATAATAAAGTATCCAGCTTCGATTCCTTCAAAACCCATAAAAACCATGTTAGTTTCTTTGGTATAGTCAAATAACAATCCCGAACCTTTGTTGATCATAGTAGATCCTAAACCTCCAGCTAAACCTCCAATGCCAGTGATTGTAGCAATTGCTTTTTTAGGAAACATATCACCAACGGTCGTGAAAATATTTGCTGACCAAGCTTGGTGAGCTGCTCCAGCAATACCAATAATAATTACAGGTAACCAATAGCTAATATACCCTAAAGGTTGTGCCACTAAGGCCAACAATGGGAAAAAAGCAAAAATCAACATCGATCTCATTCTTCCTTCGTAAGGATTCATTCCTTTCTTTTCAACAAAATAAGTGGGTAACCAACCTCCAATAATAGAAAGCAAGGTAATCATGTAAAGTACAAATAAAGGAAAAGCCGCTTCAGTAGAATCCATTCCGTAAACTGAGCTTAAATAAGCAGGAGTCCAAAATAAGAAAAACCACCAAACACCATCAGTCATAAACTTTCCAAAAGCAAAAGCCCAAGTCTGTTTGTATCTAAAGCATTCGCTGAAAGTTACTTTGTTAGTAGTCTCAGGCACATAACCAACTAATTTACTATCGGCAATATCATCCTGTTGGATATATTCTAATTCTGCACTATTAACTTTTTTATGATTTTTTGGCTTGTCATACATAAAAACCCAAAAACCCATCCAGATAAAACCTAAAGCTCCAATAATAATAAATGCCATTTCCCAACCAAAAGCTTTAGCTATAAACGGAATGGATATTGGGGCAGCCAGTGCTCCAACAGTGGCACCTGCATTGAAGATACTTGTAGAAAATGCCCTGTCTTTTTTAGGGAAATATTCTGCAGTTGTTTTAATTGCGGCAGGGAAATTTCCAGCCTCACCAACTGCTAAAACAAAACGAGCAAAAATGAATAAAGTAACACTCACATTAATCACTAATCCTGTATCGTTTACGGTACTAAGAGCTTCTTTTGCTCCTTCAAAACCAACAAACCAATTTCCTGTTATCCATCCTGATGTTGCAATCCCTGCAAAAGCGTGTAAACAAGCTCCTACAGACCATACTCCAATAGCCCAAAGAAATCCTTTTTTGGTGTCCATAAAATCTACAAACTTCCCTGCAAATAATAAAGATACCGCGTAAAATATAGAAAATAAAGCCGTTATATTTCCATAATCGTTGTTTGTCCAATGGAATTCTGGGGCAATAAAATCATTCCATGTTAACGAAAGTACTTGTCTATCTAAGTAATTGATTGTCGTGGCAAAAAAGAGTAAACCACAAATGGTCCATCTGTAATTTCCCATTTTTTCTGATGTTTTATTCATTGATTTGGTTGTTATTAGTTGGTTATTATTAAAAAAATGGATTAAATATTTATTTCAAAATACGACTTGGCATTTTTATAGCAAATGGCTTCCACCATATTTCCAATGAGATTCATATCATTGGGCAACTCACCTTTCTGGATTTCTTCTCCCAGAACATTGCACAAGATACGCCTAAAATATTCATGCCTTGGAAAAGAAAGAAAGCTTCTTGAATCGGTAACCATCCCAACAAATTTACTCAATAAACCAAAATTTGAAAGTACGTTCAATTGCTTTTCCATACCGTCTTTTTGGTCTAAAAACCACCACGCTGCGCCATATTGCATTTTCCCAGCCACAAGTCCATCATTGAAATTGGCAGCCATTGAAGCAAACATTTCGCTGTCTCTAGGATTTAAATTATAAACTATTGTATTGGCCAATCCATCAGATTCACTCAATTTACCAAAAAATTTACTCATACTATCAGCCATATTCAAATCGCCAATAGAATCGTAACCTTGGTCTGGGCCAATGCTTTGTAACATTTTGACATTATTGTTTCGGATGGCGCCAACGTGAAATTGCTGTGTCCAAGATCTAGATTTATTCATCAAAGCCAATTCATGCAAAAGGGCTGATTTGTATTTATTAATTTCAAAACTAGAAACCTTCTCTCCTTTTAAACCTCTTTTAAAAATTACATTCACTTCTGTCGAAGTATACTCCTTCCCATAAAAAGTGTTGTGACCGTGATCCGAAATTCGACAACCCACTTCGTGAAAATAAGTATGACGCTCTTTTAAAGCTTTAACAAGTAACTCAAAATTACCAATAGAATACCCTACAACTTTTTCCAGTTTTTTGATCCAATCCACAAATGCTTGGCCTTTTTCTATTTCTGTAGCTTTGTCTGGTCGGAAAGAAGGTAATACTTTAATTTCAAAATTTTCTTCTTTGAGTTGTTTATGGTAAGCCAAATCATCCGTTGGATCATCTGTTGTGCCAACGACTTTTACGTTCATTTTCTTAAGAATATTTCGAACGCTATATTCTGGTTTTTTCAACAAATCAGAACATTGGTTGTAAATCGATTCGGCTGAATCTGAATTCAATAAAGTGGTTATCCCAAAATAATTCTTGAGTTCCAAATGAGTCCAATGGTACAAAGGGTTTCTCAAAGTATTGGGAACCGTTTCTGCCCATTTCGTAAATTTCTCATAATCGCTTGCATCTCCTGTAATGAATTTTTCATTCACCCCATTGGCACGCATTGCCCTGTATTTATAATGGTCACCATCAATCCAAATTTGGTATAAATTCTCAAATTGGCGGTCTTCGGCAATGTCTTTTGGAGATAAATGACAATGGTAATCAAAAATAGGTTGATTTTTTGCATAATCATGGTACAGCGTTCTAGCCGCTTCACTGTGAAGCAAAAAATCATCTGAAATAAATATTTTTTCTGACATCTTTTTAAAATAAATTTTTTTCAATTCCCATTTCCAAACCACGCAATTCAGCTAAACCTCTTAAACGGCCAATTCCTGAATATCCCGGGTTGGTTTTTTTATTCAAATCATCCAACATTTGATGTCCGTGATCCGGACGCATTGGGATGATTCTTTTCGTTTCTTTTTGTTTTTTTAGAATAGCTTTTACCACTTCATACATATCTACATCGCCTTCGAGATGATTGGCTTCATAGAAATTTCCTTCTGCATCGCGTTGCGTACTTCTTAAATGAATAAAATTCATTTTATCTCCGAGACGATCAACTATTCCTGGCAAATCATTTTCGGCAATTACTCCATAAGAACCTGTACACATACAAAATCCATTCGACGGTGAATCAATTGCATTTAATAATTGTATCAAATCAGCTTCGGTGCTCACCACTCTTGGCAAACCTAAAATTGGATAAGGAGGGTCATCTGGGTGAATAGCCATCAAAACGCCAACACTTTGAGCTACCGGAATAATTTCGCGCAAGAAATAATACAAATTTTCTTTTAATTTATTGGCATCAATTCCGTCGTATCCTTGAAGTACTTTTAAGAAATCTTCAACAGTATAAGATTCTTCAGCACCTGGCAAACCCGCAATAATGTTTTGTTGCAATTTTACTTTATCGGCATCAGTCAACTTTTCAAAAGTGGCTTTTGCTTTTGCTTTTTGAGCTTCAGTATAGGTATTTTCTGCTCCAGGTCTTTTTAAAATAAATAATTCAAAAGCAGCAAATTCATTAACATCAAAACGCAAAGCTTTAGAACCATCCGGCATTTCATAAGACAAATCGGTTCTGGACCAATCTAAAACTGGCATGAAGTTATAGCAAACGATATTAATTCCACAAGCTGCCAAGTTTTTGATGCTTTGCTTGTAGTTTTCAATATATTTCAAATAATCTCCTGTTTGTTTTTTGATGTCTTCGTGCACCGGAATACTTTCGATAACCGAAAGTGTCAATCCTGCGGCTTCAACCTCATTTTTTCGCTTCATTATCTCGTCAACTTCCCACACCTGACCATTCTTAATATGGTGTAATGCTGTCACAATTCCGGTGGCTCCGGCTTGTTTGGCATCAGATAATTTTACTGGGTCATTGGGCCCGTACCATCTCCATGTTTGTTCCATAACTTTATGTATATATTTTAAGCACTATTTTTTTAAACTCCGCTAAACGCGCTAAAACCTCCATCAATAGGAATAACTACACCAGTTACAAAAGAAGATGCGTCATCGCATAAATAAAGTGTGGTACTGATTAAATCTTCAGGTTCTCCAAATCTTCCCATAGGTGTTTGTCCAATGATAGTGTTCCCTCTTGGTGTCAATTCACCATTTTCCGTTGTCAATAAAGCACGGTTTTGATCGGTCAAGAAAAATCCGGGAGCCAAAGCATTCACACGAATTCCCACTTTTGAAAAATGTACTGCAAGCCATTGTGTAAAGTTAGATACTGCTGCTTTTGCGCCACTGTATGCTGGTATTTTTGTCAAAGGTGTAAAGGCATTCATTGAAGAAATATTCAAAATGCTACAGCCTTTTTTGCCTATCATATCTTTTGAAAAAACTTGCGTTGGCAATAAAGTTCCGATAAAGTTTAAATTGAAAACAAACTTTATCCCTTCGGCATCCAAATCAAAAAAAGTTTTGAAACCTTCGGTTGTATTTTGCAAGTCCTCCTCCAACAAAAATGGATTTGATGTGGTTCCCAATGGATGATTTCCTCCAGCTCCGTTCACTAAAATATCGCAGCTTCCCAATTTTTCGTTGACTTCTTTTTTGGCAGCTTCCAATGATTCATTTTCCAATACATTTGCGGCAACTCCAATTGCTTTTCCTCCGGCTGCATTAATTTCTTCGGCAACTTTATCGGCAGCTTCTTTTTTTAAATCCAAAAGTGCTATTTGGTAACCTTGTTTAGCCAATGCTTTCGCCAATGTACCACACAAAACTCCTCCTGCCCCTGTTATTACTACTGTTTTCATTTATTTTTTGATTATAAAATGAATTAATTCCAAAACTTTTTTTGTTTCTGTTTCAATGGTAGCATAATCCTTGTCCGCCATCAATTGCTTGCTGATTAATTTGCTTCCCATTCCTACAGCAGAAACTCCTGCTTTGAACCAACCACCAATATTTTCGGCAGTAGTATCCACACCACCAGTAGGCATAAATCTTAAATTGGGGAAAATATCTTTAATTCCGCTTAAGAAATCAGGTCCCAACATATTGCCCGGAAAAAGTTTAATGAATTTTACTCCTGCATTTTCGGCAGCAATAATTTCAGTTGGCGTCATACAACCTGGGCTGTATAAAATATCTTTTGGAATTAAAAAAGCAGCAACTTCAGGAACAAAACCTGGGCTGATAAAAAAATCAGCACCCACTTTTAAATATTCTTCTGCTTGTTGAAGGTTTTTGATAGTTCCAATTCCTAATAATAAATCAGGCATTTCGGCATTTCGAACTTCTACCATTTTAGTGAAATTGCTCAAAGCTGTTTCTCCACGGCTAGTGTATTCTATTGCTTGAATTCCAGCTTTATAAATGGCTCTTAAGACCTCTATGGTTACATTTTCATCAGCATTGAAGTACAAAGGAAGCATCCCTTGAGCAACAATTGCATCAGTTACTTTTTGAATATTACTCATTTTATTAAATTTTAACTTTAAATACTAATTTTTTGATTTCACCATCCCCAATCATTGGAGCGTGAACATCTTCGGGGTAAAATATGGCAAATTGGCCAT
>DAORUG010000127.1:0-8977 GCA_035433125.1 Flavobacterium sp. | reverse complement strand
GGTCGCAATGAATTTATAACATCAAAAGAAGCTTTAGAATTACTACTTGAATTATTGAGTTACCTGAATATTCAATAGTTTCTTTATAAGTTATTCTTTCTTCAACTTTATTATATTCGGCTAAAAACAAATCATCTGTTGCTATTTGTGGACCATAAAAAGGAATGCTGTCAAGTTTATACATTCCTTTTTCTTTGTCAATTATTTCTGCCCACATAGTTTCAACAACTTCTTCGTCTAAAACATCGCTGTAATATCTGAACAGAATTTTTTCGAAGTTATTTAATTCATCATTCATTACTCCGCTAATTTCATCAAAGCATAAGCAATCAATTCATCAACAGCTTTGTATGGATCTTCGCTAAAAGTACCGTTTGCACGATTGGCAATAATGGCGTTTAATGACAAACAATTATGTCCCAGTAATTTTCCCAATCCATAAATAGCACCAGTTTCCATTTCGAGATTTGTCATTCGAGTTCCATTAAAATTGAAGCTGTCCATTTTTGAATTCAAATTTTCGTCCTGAATATCCAAACGCAAAACTCTTCCTTGTGGACCATAAAAACCTCCAGCAGTTCCTGTAATTCCTTTGAATATTCGGCTGCTCTCCAAACGTTTTTCTAGTTTTTCAGAACAGGAAATTACGTAAGGACGTCCTTTTTTCATATCCCAATTGGTGTGTTTTATGAAAGCATCTTCCATTTCAATTTCAGTAACGTCGTCAATCAAGTAGGAGCGAAGCATATTGTCTAATCCCAAACCAAATTTCCCCATCACAAAACTATCTACGGGAATATCGGCTTGTAACGAACCTGAAGTTCCAATTCGGATAATATTTAATGAAGTTAGATTTTCTTTTGGTGTTCTGGTTTTTAAATCGATGTTGACCAAAGCGTCCAATTCGTTCATTACAATATCAATATTGTCGGGGCCAATTCCGGTTGACATTACGGTAATACGCTTTCCTTTGAAAAGACCAGTTTGGGTTTTGAATTCTCGTTTTTGTGTTGAAAACTCAATGCTGTCAAAAAATTGCGTGATTTTTTCAACTCGATTTTGATCACCTACAAAGATGATGTCGTTTGCAATATGTTCTGGTTGTAAGTTCAAATGATACACACTTCCGTCTGGATTAAGTATCAATTCTGATGATTTTATCATTGAAATTTTTGTTTAAATTGTTTATGGTTTAAAAGTTTAATGTTGCAATCTGCAATCTGCAATCTGCATTTTCACCCTCCAACTCTTTTTACTTTAAAGCCTTTTTCTTTGAGTATTTGCATAATTTTATCTCGATAATCGCCTTGAATGATAATGGAATCATCTTTGAAAGTCCCGCCAACACTGAGTTTGGTTTTAATTTCTTTGGCTAAGATTTTAAAATCTTCGTCCGTTCCTTCGTAACCTTCGATTATGGTGGTGGCTTTTCCTTTTCGTTTTTCGAATTTGCAAATCATAGGTTCTTTTTGAATAAAAAGCTCGTGCTCTTCTTCTAGAAATTCCTCGGGTTCCGATTCGATATGATCAGGGAATAAATTTTTTAGTTGTTCTTGTAAGTCCATTTTTTATGTTTTTTGCACACAGATGAAGCGATTTGATACAATTGCAATTATAATTAGACAATATTGAATAAAAAATCGGTTAAAATCCACGTCATCCGTGTTCCATTTTTAGTAAAAAACCAAAAAGACATTAAGCAAAAACTCAATGTCTTTTTTACAGTATAAATTTATTAATTATTTTTTGATTAATCCCAAATCTACCAATCTTTCATACAAATATTCTCCAGCAGTGATGTCATCGAATTTCTTAGGGTTTTCGGCATCGATGCAATTTTCCAGACAATCTAATTTCATATCACTCACGGGATGCATAAAAAATGGTATTGAATAACGTGAAGTTCCCCATAATTCTCTTGGCGGATTCACCACTTGATGAATAGTTGATTTTAATTTATTATTTGTATGTCGTGATAACATATCGCCTACATTAATCACTAATTCATCTGGTTGAGCAATGGCATCAATCCATTCGCCATCGCGATTTTGTACTTGCAATCCACGACCTTGTGCACCCATCAAAAGGGTTATCAAATTGATGTCGCCGTGAGCCGCAGCACGAATCGCATTTTCGGGTTCAGTAGTAATGGGAGGATAATGAATTGGTCGCAAAATAGAGTTTCCTTCTTTGGCATATTCATCAAAATAAAATTCATTTAAACCAAGATGCAAAGCCAATGCACGCAACACATAAATGCCTGTTTTTTCAAGCATTTGGTAGGCTTCTTTTCCTACGATATTAAAACGAGGCAATTCTTTTACTTCGACATTATCGGGATATTCCGAGGCATATTTTGAGTCTTTTTCAACATATTGACCAAAGTGCCAAAACTCTTTCAAATCACCTTCTTTTCTCCCTTTGGCATGTTCTTTTCCAAAAGAAACATAGCCTCTTTGACCTCCAATTCCGGGAATTTCATAACTGTGTTTTGTTTCTAAAGGCAAAGCGAAAAATTTTCTAATTTCGCCATACAATTCTTCAACTAATTGGTCGTCTAAAAAATGCCCTTTTAAGGCAACGAATCCAATTTCTTCAAAAGCACTTCCGATTTCATTTACAAATTTTTGTTTACGTTTCGGGTCATCCGAAAGGAAATCACGCAAGTCAACACTAGGAATGTTTTGCATATTGTTTATTTTTATTGTTTGAATAAGCTTAAGCTTTGCATAGCAAAAATAGAAAATATTTTATGAAATTTTTATAATCTTAATTAGGGTTTAAAACTATTTTATTTATTAGCTTTGTTTTATTGATAATTTAAGGGGGTATATTTTAAAGTTTTCTTAGTTTTTCAACGAATAATATTAAATTCAACTCATTTCGAAGTTGAACTATAAATTTAAATTTAACAACATCTAATTTTATTTAAGTATGGTAGTACAGTATCAAGGTAAGCAAAATGGAATTCCGACCACATTTACAATACGAATCATCGGAAACAATCTTTCGAAAAGTAGTTCAAATTATCAAATAGATTTATTGGTAGGCGACAAGCAAATCCCCACTTTTACAACACTGATTCATCAGAGTTTGTCTAATTGTTTGAAAGAAATTTATTTGTTCAGAAAGCACAACGGAATTACATTTGATGCCTCATCTGAAAAAATTGCGCCTAAATTAGTTCCTTACGATTTGGTTTTATTCAACTATCAAAAGAACGCATTGTTTATGGCATAAGTTTTTTCTTTTCAAATAAAAAATTCGTCCTGATAAAATCGGGACGAATTTTTTTTATCTGAAATGGGTTTTATTTTGAAGGAATTGGCATATCCGAATTATAACAATCTCTAAACATTTTCCATTTACCGTTTTCCATTTTAAAAAGTTCTATTGATTTTCCCGAATCTAGTATTTTTCCATCTTTGTCTGAAAAAGCCCACTCTTCTTCTGCGGCCATTAGCTCTTCATTGCCCCAAATTTCAACAGTTTTCATTGTTAAAGTTGGCATTCCTGATTTAATCCAATTACCAAAAACTTTTTTAATGGCAGGTCTTCCAACTATAGCTTTTTCATTAGGCCCCATCATTTTGGCATCGGTGGTATAGCAATTGGCAACGGCAGTGGAGTCGCCTTTGTTTACTGCAATAACAAATGTTTGACCAGCTGCTTCTATAGCCTCTTTTGCTTCGTCTAAATTAAATGTGGTTTTAACTTCAGTTGTGGTAACCGTTTCTTTTTTGCAACTGATGGTTACAAAAATTAAAGCAACTAAAAGTACTTTGATTAGATTCGTTTTTTTCATGATAAAAAGTTTTTGGTTAATAAATTAATAGTTAATTGATATCTTTTTGATTCTTTTGAATCTCAAAAAAATCATATTTATTATAAAACTAAATTTGCACTATGAAATAACGTGTAGAATAGAAAAAAAATCAGGTAATTAACTAGCTTAAAAGGGTTTATTGTCTATATTATCTATATCAAATATAGTAAATTATACGTTAGCTACATTATATTATTAACAAAAAAATCCGCTTTGCTTTCACAAAACGGATTAGTAGATTGATAAATCACTTTGGAAATAGCATAAAAACTACAAGAATTATTTTGGCATTTTCAGCCGAAGTTTTCTGTGGATTATTTAATAAGGTTTGCTTTATTCTTTAGTATTTACAACAACTATTAGATTTTTGCGATGTGGCAGTAATTTATAATCAGAGTTCATTCGGAGACCGAAAAGAAGTTTTTGCACAAATGTGCCACAATAACGTAATCTGATAATAGTAAAAGCATTAATAAAATTGGACATGTGTGAATTGATTTTCTACAGTGTTTTCAAAAGAGCGAATACCAGTAATGATACGATGACTTTGATTGAGTGTAGTTGGATCGTATATTACTTTCTCGAAAACAGACAAAAATTCTAATAGTGTGTCATTATTATTGTCAAACAAATATATAGAACAAATCTTACCCGCCTCATAATTACAAACAATTTTAAAATTGGAAGTTTTTTGAGCGTGGTTGTCGAGGTTGGGATAATAGTACCCGATTGGAAGGTTTAAAATTTCCGAACAAGAAAAACTAAAAGGTACAACGTTTGACAGTAATATAGTTGTTAGTTCATCTTCATAGACAATCTTCACATTTGTTTCATACTCAATTTCATCCATTTGAAATTTATAATTGCGATGTGTTTCAAAACCATTTTTATCCAAGAAGATCTCAATATTTTTTTTGGTTTCGAGTTTATCCAAAGGTGAGAAGCATTGTGTTATTTTCTGCAAGTTATTATCCGTGTAATAATGTGCTTTTTCTTCAATAAGCGTTCCATTTAAGAGTGTTCTGTAACTTTGAAATACGTCGTCCTGAAAATTAAAAGTTGTTTCTTCAACTGTGGAATTTTTTATATCAAATTGTTTTATTAGCTTTAATCGCCTATTTTCATCATAGATTTCTTCTCTGATATGTAATAGTTCAGAATCATTAATAAAATTAGGTTCTCTACCTTCATTAAAAGCTTGCGAACTCTCATCAAAAGAGATTGTACCAATTTTGTACTTATAGCTACTATCTTTCATTTTAGAATATTCGTAACGAATCTCAAAAAGAACTTCGTAAACTTCTCGCGTATCTGCTAATTCGGTCCAACTTTGGGTAAGCATATTTCCATTTAAATCGTAAGTAAACCTATTTGCACCATCACGAATTAAATATCCGTTATTGTCGTACCATTTTTCAAAACCGTTATCAATTAATGAATCTAAAAATTCGTGTTTTATCGTCATATCGTTTAAATTTTTCTAATACGTTTAGGGTTTTTGAGATGTTGTAGCAATTTCGAGTCGAGTTCTTTCGGTGACCGGAAAAGAAGTTATAAATAACTGTTCCAATTTAAAAAACGTGTTCGCATCAAGCCCATATAAGTGGTTATTTCTTATTTTTTTGTTATTGAATTATAAAGCCAATAGATTATAATACAAATAATAATTAATATTATTGCAAGTACAATAAAATTAACAATCGCATATTCAATCCATGCAAGCAATGGTAATAGAAAAAAAGCTCCTAAAACAACAATGAGTATTCCAATACAACCAAAACTATTTCCAATTGTATTTTGAGAATTCTTATTACCTAATGTTGATAAATACATTACAACAATTCCAACAAAGATGATAGGAATTCCAGTTTTTAAAGCTTCTAATATTTTATCCCCGTTTTGCAATCCAATTATTTCATAAGTTCTTTCTGTATGGACTTGAGCAAAAGCTTCAATATTTGCTATTAACATTAAAAATATAAATAATTTTGTCCCTTTCATAATTTAGATTTAGGTATTTATAGGTTGATTATTATCAATTAGTCTGTATAGCTATAAATTTGAACATTGTGCTAGGTTTTATGTAATAAAAGACTTTAATTTATCAAGCTAAGATATAAAAAAACCTTTACAATAATTAAATACAAACTTCAAATTATAATTACAAAAAAAATCCGTCCTGCTTTCACAAAACGGATTTCTATATCAATCTAAAATCTTTATTCTAAAATCTGAAAATTAAAGGTGAATTACTTCGCCATAGGCATCGGCAACGGCTTCCATAACGGCTTCACTCATTGTTGGGTGAGGGTGAATGGCTTTTAGGATTTCGTGCCCTGTAGTTTCTAGTTTACGAGCTACAACTGCCTCAGCAATCATATCGGTAACGCCAGCACCAATCATATGACAACCCAGCCATTCGCCATATTTGGCATCGAAAATTACTTTTACAAAACCGTCAGAATTTCCAGAGGCTTGCGCTTTTCCAGAGGCTGAAAACGGGAATTTACCTACTTTAATTTCGTAACCTAATTCTAGTGCTTTCTTTTCAGTCAAACCAACCGAAGCAATTTCTGGAGTAGCATACGTACAACCCGGAACATTACCGTAATCGATTGGATCAACGTGCATTCCAGCGATTTTTTCTACACAATTAATTCCTTCAGCAGAAGCAACGTGTGCTAAAGCCTGACCAGGAGTAACGTCACCAATGGCATAATATCCAGGAATGTTGGTTTGGTTGTAGGCGTCAACTAAGATTTTATCTCTATCAGTAGCTATTCCTACTTCTTCTAATCCAATGTTTTCGATGTTGGTTTTGATTCCAACTGCTGACAATAAGATGTCAGCTTCCAAAACTTCTTCTCCTTTAGCTGTTTTAACATAAGCTTTAACACCTGCTCCAGAAGTATCAATTCTCTCAACAGAAGAGTTGGTCATCACTTTGATTCCTGATTTTTTCAACGATTTTTCAAATTGTTTTGAAATATCTTCGTCTTCAACAGGAACTACATTAGGCATAAATTCTACGATAGTAACTTCAGTTCCCATCGAGTTGTAGAAATGTGCAAACTCCACTCCAATAGCACCAGAACCTACTACAATCATTTTTTTAGGTTGAGTAGGCAATGACATTGCTTGGCGGTAACCAATTACTTTCACGCCATCTTGTGGCAAGTTGGGTAACTCACGAGAACGAGCACCAGTAGCAATGATAATATGGTCAGCAGAATATTCAGTAACTTTATTGTCTTTGTCGGTAACATCTATTTTTTTACCAGCTTTGATTTTGCCAAAACCGTAGATAACATCAATTTTATTTTTTTTCATCAAGAAAGTAACCCCTTTACTCATTCCAGCGGCAACATTGCGGCTACGTTGAATTACTGCCGGGAAATCTTTATCGAATGATGAAACAGTCAATCCATAATCCGAAGCGTGTTTTAAGTAATCAAAAACTTGAGCTGATTTCAATAATGCTTTTGTAGGGATACAACCCCAATTCAAACAGATTCCACCAAGGTTTTCTTTTTCGATTACGGCTACTTTGAAGCCTAATTGAGAAGCTCTAATCGCAGTTACATATCCGCCTGGGCCACTTCCTAAAACTATAATATCGTATTTCATTGTATGTTTTTTTCTAAATTAATTTCAGTCTGCGAATTTAAGGAATTTATTTTATTAGAAGGAAGTTTCAGATTTAAAATATTACCGCCTTGCTACTTAAAATTGTTAGAATTTTTGATAAAAGTAATTACTACTATTAATACTCCACAGCAAACTGTGAATCGTAAAGATTTTTGTAATAACCTCCTGCTTTTTCTATTAATTCCTGATGCGTTCCTTGTTCTACAATAAGACCTTTATTCATAACCACAATTTTGTCCGCTTTGAGGATAGTTGCTAATCGGTGGGCAATTACAATCGAGGTTCTGCCTTTGGTAATAGTTTCGGTGGCTTTTTGAATCAATTCTTCAGAGTAGGTATCAATAGATGAAGTAGCTTCATCCAGTATCAAAATACTAGGATTACTCACATAGGCTCGAAGGAAAGCTATTAGTTGGCGTTGTCCAGAAGACAGCATTACACCACGTTCCTTGACATCAAAATCATAATTATCGGGCAAACTCATGATGAATTTGTGGACTCCAATTTTTTTGGCAGCAGTCAAAACCTGTTCCCTAGAAATATCGGGATTTTTGAGTGTGATGTTATTGAAAATGGTATCGGCGAAAAGAAAAACGTCTTGTAAAACCACCGCTATTTGCTTTCGCAAAGAACTCAAAGTATAGTTTTCGATGTTGTGTCCGTCAATACAAATGGTTCCGCTATTGATTTCATAAAATCGGTTTAACAAATTGATAATTGTAGATTTCCCTGCTCCAGTTGCTCCAACAATGGCAATTGTCTTACCTGCTTTTACATCTAAATCGATGCCTTTTATTACATATTCTTCGGCAATGTAACCAAAATGAACGTCTTTGAATTGTATGTTTCCTTTAAAAATTGGGGCTTCTAGGGTTCCAGTATCCTGAATTTGGTCTTGAGTATCGAGAATGTCGAAAACACGATTAGCTGCAATCATTCCGAGTTGCATCTCGTTGAATTTATCTGCGATTTGGCGCAGCGGATTGAATAACATTCCGATGAACATGGTGTAGGAAAACAAATCTCCAAAAGTGGTAAAATTGTCACCGTTTAATATTTTAATTCCACCGTAAAGTACCACAAAACCTAATGTTAATGATGAAATAATATCAGCAATAGGGAAGAAGATAGAGTTGTATAAAATGGTTTTTATCCAAGCTTTATTGTGCTTTTGGTTGATGGTTTTGAATTTTTCGAATTCGATATCTTCTCTGTGAAATAATTGTACAATTTTCATTCCCGTCACTCGTTCCTGAACGAAAGAATTCAAATTGGCAATTTGGGTTCGAACTTCCTCGAAAGCGATTTGCATTTTCTTTTGGAAAATTCGGGTGAAAAACACTAAAATTGGCATAGCAACAATGACAATCCAAGTGAGTTTCCAGTTCATATAAAACATAAAAATAAGTACCACTATCATTTTCATCATGTCACTTATTATCATAAATAATCCCTGACTGAAAATACGTGCAATGGCTTCAATATCCGAAACGGAACGTGTTA
>DAORUG010000126.1:0-9044 GCA_035433125.1 Flavobacterium sp. | reverse complement strand
CCTCTATTAGTGTGGCAAAATAAAACATAATTTAATGTGTTTTTGAGACTAATAAGAATAATCAATTTTTAAAAAACAATCGGTTGTGTAAAACAACCGATTGTTTTTTTTTATTGAAAATAATTTAAAATCCATTATAAAATAAAAATAAAAAACAATATTTTTACATATTATACATTAAAATTATAACATCAACTTGAGCAAAAAGATCAGAATGAACAAAAAATTCAGCTTTCTGCACATTGTTATACTACTTTTGAAATAGAACAAAAATTATGTTAATAAAATTCAATCTGAACATCAAAATTATATCCTTAAATAAATGAAACTTACAAAAATTTTTACTTGCTTTTTAACGTTTTTCTTGATTGGAATTAGTAATGCTCAGGAAAAGCCAAAGACTAATGATTGGGAAAATCCGGCAATATTTCAAATTAATAGAGAACCCGCAAGAGCAGCTTTTTTGCCTTACGCGGATGAATCGTCAGCAATTGCAGATGATTATACTCGATCGCCTTGGTTTTTGACTTTGGACGGTAATTGGAAATTTAATTGGTCACCTACCCCTGATGAAAGACCAAAAGATTTTTTCAAA
This sequence comes from Flavobacterium sp., assembly GCA_035433125.1. Classification (GTDB taxonomy): domain Bacteria; phylum Bacteroidota; class Bacteroidia; order Flavobacteriales; family Flavobacteriaceae; genus Flavobacterium. Next base: position 8,449 of record DAORUG010000126.1, on the reverse strand, counting down.
ACAGATTTTAATACGACCAATTGGAAAGAAATTACGGTTCCTTCTAACTGGGAATTAAATGGGTATGGAATTCCGATTTACACTAATATAATCTATCCGTTTGTTAAAAATCCACCGTTCATAGATCATGCAGATAATCCAGTGGGGTCTTACCGCCGTGCTTTCGAGTTGCCAGAAAACTGGAACGGACGCCGTGTTTACCTCCATTTTGAAGCAGGAACTTCAGCGATGTATATTTGGGTAAATGGAGAAAAAGTAGGCTATAGTGAAAACACGAAGAGTCCAACAGAATTTGATATAACTAAATATGTAAAAGCGGGTAAAAATCAGATTGCCGTTGAGGTCTATCGTTGGAGTGACGGTTCTTACCTGGAGGATCAAGATTTTTGGCGTTTGTCAGGAATTGATCGTGATGTCTATCTGTATAGCACGGATAATACTCGTATCGCAGATTTCTTTGCTCGTCCTGATCTTGATGATTCTTATAAAAACGGAAGTTTGGCTGTTGATGTTAAAGTTAAGAACATGAATAAGGCTGCGAAAAACAACCAGATTGTTGAAGCTAAATTAGTAGATGCAGCCGGGAAAGAAGTTTTTAAGAAAACAATAAAAATTAATGTAGGAGCTAATTCAGTTGAATCAACAACTTTTACACAAAATGTTTCTACACCTAAATTATGGAATAATGAAACACCAAATCTTTATACTTTATTGCTTACGCTAAAGGATGAAAATGGAAAATTTATTGAAACGGTTGCTACGCAAATCGGTTTCCGAAAAGTAGAATTGAAGAACGGGCAATTATTGGTCAACGGTATTCGAATTATGGTTCATGGTGTGAATATTCATGAACATAATCCTAAAACAGGTCATTATCAGGATAAAGAAACTATGATGAAGGACATTAAGTTGATGAAGCAATTAAACATTAATGCGGTACGTTGCAGTCATTATCCAAATAACTTAATGTGGGTAAAACTATGCAATAAATATGGTTTATTCTTAGTAGATGAAGCTAATATTGAAAGTCATGGAATGGGAGCTGAATTGCAAGGCTCTTTTGATAAAACAAAACATCCTGCTTATCTTCCGGAGTGGAAAGCAGCTCATATGGATCGTATTTACAGCTTGGTAGAACGAGATAAAAATCAACCTTCTGTTATTCTTTGGTCTTTAGGGAATGAATGTGGGAATGGACCTGTTTTTCATGAAGCTTACAAATGGATAAAGAACAGAGATAACACACGATTGGTTCAATTTGAGCAAGCTGGTGAGGAAGAAAATACCGATGTGGTTTGTCTGATGTATCCAAGTATGGATTACATGAGGGAGTATGCTAAACGCAAAGACGTGAAGCGTCCTTTTATTATGTGTGAGTACTCGCATGCTATGGGTAATAGTAGTGGTAATTTTCAGGAGTACTGGGATATTATTCGCGGCAGCAATAATATGCAGGGAGGATTTATCTGGGATTGGGTAGATCAAGGATTTGAGATGACTGATGAAGTGGGACGTAAATATTGGTCGTACGGTGGAGATATGGGAAGTCAACATTACACCAATGATGAAAATTTTTGTCACAACGGATTAGTTTGGCCTGACCGCACGCCGCACCCGGGTGCTTTTGAAGTAAAAAAAGTATATCAGGATATTTTGTTCACAGGAGTTGATTTGAAACAAGGAATTATTGAGGTGGAAAACGGATTTGGATATACCAATTTAGACCAATACCTTTTTAAATATGAGGTTTTAGAAAACGGATTAGTTATCAAGACAGGCACTGTTGATATAAAACTTGAGTCGCAATCCAAGAAACAAGTGCAACTTGAATTGCCAAAATTATCATCAAAAGACGGAGTTGAATATCTTTTGAATATTTATGCTTACACAAAAAATGGTACCGAAGTTTTGCCTCAAAATTTTGAAGTTGCCCGAGAACAGTTTTCAATTAGTGAGAGCAAATATTTTGTAAAAGCAGTAGGTAATAAAGGATCGAAACCTGCAGTTAAAGAAACTAAAGATATTATTACGCTAAATGCGTCTGGTGTTGAAGTGACAATAAACAAAAACACAGGTCTGATTCAAGATTACAAATCAAACGGAGAACGTTTTTTCAATCAATTACCGGTTCCTAATTTTTGGCGTGCACCAACCGATAATGATTTTGGAAATAATATGCAGGTGACAAGTAATGTATGGAGAACCGTGGGAAGAATCAGTAGTTTGAACTCCATTGAGGTCAAAGAAGAGTCTGGAAAAACAACTGTTGTGGCTACTCTTTTCTTAGGTGATGTAGCGTCAACGTATACGATTATTTATACGATGAACTCAGATGGAAGTTTAACGATGGTCAATTCATTCAAAGCAGGGAGTAATCCATTGTCTGAAATGCCTCGTTTTGGGATGCTATTTTCTCTTAAGAAAGAACTCGATAATTTCAGTTATTATGGTAGAGGGCCTTGGGAAAATTATCAGGATAGAAATACTTCATCATTGAAAGGGATTTATCAAAGTAAGGTTGCCGATCAATATGTTCCCTACACGCGTCCTCAGGAAAATGGATATAAAACAGATGTTCGTTGGTTAACACTTACAAATAATTCAGGAAACGGAATTGAAATTGAAGGTTTGCAGCCTTTAGGTGTAAGTGCTCTTCATAATTATCCTGAAGATTTTGATCCGGGTTTAACTAAGAAATACCGTCATACCAGTGATATCACTCCTCGTAAAGAGGTTGTAATTTGTGTTGATTTAGCGCAAAGAGGTGTGGGTGGAGATAATAGTTGGGGAGCTTTGCCGCACGAACCTTATCTATTAAAAAACAAAGAATATAGCTATGGTTTTGTCATAAAGCCTATAAAGAAATAAGTTTAATGATTAATAAATAGAGAAAAAAGGGTATTGAAGCAAATTTCAATACCCTTTTTATTTATTTAAAACTAATCCAATCAACTTCTACTTGTTTATCATTTTCAAGTAATATAACAGACAGGTTTTGAATACCTGCTTCAAACTTTTTAGTAGGAACTTTTATATTTTGCCAAACAGTGCTTACGGGAATTTTGACTTCGGCAATTACAGTTCCATTTATTCCATTGGTACGTATTTGCAAAGTACCTCCGGTAGCAGACAAGGCTTTTACTGTAACAGATTTTAATCGCTTTTTACCAAAATCGACAGTATTGTATTCGATCCAAGCATTCGACTGGCTCAAAACTGTTTTCCAGCCTTTAAATGTATCAGCTGCATCGACAAAGGCGATTGACGCCCCTTTTTCGCTTATATTGCTGTATCTGTCAATTTGGATTTCTTTTGCAGCACTAGTCACACCAATTCCTCTTAAAGTTGGAATCACTTTTTTAATCGTACCATCTGCATTAAAAGATAGAAAATCTGCTCGAACAGATCTAGCTTTGTCAAATGTTGGAGAGTAATCATTGTGGTGGTAAAACAAATACCATTGATTTTTGAATTCAATAATCGAATGATGATTTGTCCAACAACCTGTTGGCGATTCGTCCATAATTGCACCCATAACTTTGAACGGACCTAATGGATTATCGCTAATAGCATATTCTAAACGCTCAATTTTGTTTTCGACGTGCGGGTAAGTCATGTAATAAATCCCGTTTCTTTCGAATACATAAGGCCCTTCTTTCAATCCTTTGGATGGTAAATCTCCTAAAGTTTTAACTTCGGAATCCAATTCAAGCATGTTCTCTTTCAGCTTTGCTCCAAAAATATTACCTCCTGACCAATACAAGTAAGCCTGTCCATCTTTATCAATAAAAACATTGGGATCAATGCCTTTGACGCCTTTTATAGGATTAGATTCAGGGATAAATGGCCCAGATGGTTTATCAGCTACTGCAACTCCGATAGTAAAACCTCTACCTATTGAGGTTGTATCTTTTGGGATAGATGGGAAATAAAAATAATATTTTCCATTTCGTTCAATACAATCGGGCGCCCACATACTATAACTTTCTGGGCGAACCCACTCCACTTTATTTTGTTGAATTATCATACCGTGATCTGTCCAATCAACAAGGTTGTCAGACGAAAAAACATGGTAATCTTCCATACAAAACCAATCCTTTCGCCCTTTGCCCTCTGTGGCCAATATGTCATGAGAAGGATAAACATAAACCCGATCTCCAAACACTCTCGCCGATGGATCGGCAGAATATTGATCCCTTATTATTGGATTTTGAGCATTTCCAATAAAAGAAAAACACATAAAAATTGAAGGTAAAATCCAATGTAATTTTTGTTTTTTCATTTGTTTTAAATTATTTTAAAATTCTAATTTGATAAAATCGAGGTGTTGGTATTTTGTTTTTAGCCGTAATTTTCAATTGAAAATTTTCTTCTTCGGGTATTTGAATTTTGATTGTCTTGTTTTCAATGGAGCTTATTTTTGCTTCAATCCCATTGATTGTAATCTCAAAATTTTCAGGTTTTATATCATTCAAAGTACTAATTTCAATGTACTTACCAGCTTTGCCTTTGTTTTGCAACTGATAGGAAATATAAGAACGTGTGCTACGCCAAAATTTCTCATCATCATAACCCGAATTGCTTTGCTCACCTTTGTATTGATGATCTACCTCAGGTTGTTGTTCGCCACAGTTGATTTTATCTACAGTCTTAGCTTCAAGAGCTAAAAGTGCTATTTCTTGTTGTTTTCGAATTTCCTTTTGGGCATCGTATTCCTTTTGGGTAAAAGTTTGAAAATACATTTGATAACGTGCATCATGAATCTGATAGAACGGTTGAAGCGTCAATGAATCCATCTTGAAGTCCATATTATCGATAGGTTGCAACTTTGACACATAGTTTTTAGAATCGTCCACCAAAGCATAGGCTTCATTAATCGGATACAATTTACCTCTTGTTTCGTGTCCCATTCTGCTATCATCAGCAAAAAGACCTTTTAAATCCGTAGTAGAAGTCTTGGCTGCCAAAACGATTGGTCCACGAACAAAAGCTGCCCAATTGGAGCCATCCGGAAGATATTCTAATTTGGTTTTCATAGTAAATTGGACAGCAATTGTATCTCCATTTTTCCACTTTCTATTCAAATTAATATATTGTGATGGATTCGCTGTAATGGTTTCCGATTTTCCATTAACCAAAATTTTGATGTTTTCGGCCCATTTTGGATAGCGAATATTTAGAGAAAACGTCTGGCTTTTGGTCAGTTTCAATATCAGTTCTGTGGCATTCTCGTTTGGAAAATTATTTTTCTGTATCAATTGCAATCCTTTTTCTTTCCAATTGAGTTCAGATGGGATAAAAAGATTCACAAAAACATCATTTTCAGAATGGCTATAAATCAATTCGCCATATTTAGTATGATTTTCTATACCCGAACCTACACAACACCACATACTGGTTTCGGGTTGCGAATACACTCTATAATGATTTGGGCGGATGGGTGTAAAATAAACGAAACCTCCTTTTTCGGGATGTTGAGTCGATAAAATATGGTTGTAAAGCGTGCGTTCGTAATAGTCTAGATAACTCACATCATTGTTATTCAAGAACAAAGCCATTGTCAAGCGAAGCATATTATAGCTATTACAAGTCTCAGGACCTTGATTCGATTCTAACATTTCTTTGAAATTATTAGTCGGATTAAAATGTTCCCGTACACTGTTTCCTCCAAATGCGACACTACGAGTTTGAGTTACATTTTGCCAAAAATATTCGGATGCGTGCTCCCAGTCATCATTATGTGTTAATGTGGCGATTTTTTCAAAACCAATCACTTTTGGTATTTGCGTATTAGCGTGAAGACCAGTCAGTTTATCTTGTTTTTCAAGTAGAGGATTTAAAATTTTAAGATGTGAAAGCCTTTCAGCAGCATCTAGATATTTCTTGTCTTTTGTAATGATGTATAAATCGGCAAAAGTTTCGTTGATTCCACCGTGTTCCGTATCCAATACATGCTGAATTTGTTCCGTAGAAAGTGGTTTTATGAGTTCAATAAACCAATCGCCTAACCCTATCAGAACTTGTTTGGCTTGTTGATTATCTGCAATTTCATAAGCATCACGCAAACCCGCAAAAAGTTTATGAATGTTGTAAATAGGCACCCAAGTATTGTTCAATCCGAATGTACTTCCATCAATATCCCCTTTGTGGATTCGTTCCCAAAATACTTTACCATTAGGAATACCACCCACATAACCATTGCCGTTTTTTGCTTGACAAAGAGCCAGTTCATTGACCATATAATCAAGGCGTGTTTTGAGTTCCGCATTTCCAGTACTGGCATACATCATCGCCAAAGCAGACAAATAATGTCCTCCAATGTGACCGTCAAGTCCAGAACTTTCCCAGTTGCCATATCGATTGGCTTTCAATGGCAAGCCGGCATCAATCAAATAAGGCGCAAGCAGTTTGTCCGGATTGAGCTCCAAAATGTATTTTAGGTCAACATCCTGGGCTTTTTTAAACATCCCATCAGTAAGCTTTACATCTTGCAATTTGAATGATTGCATTTGAGCAAATGAAGATTGAAAGCAGATAAGCAGTACTATAATTTTAAGTTTCATTTTTAGTTATTTTGGTTAGTTCTTAATCAGTAGAAACTGTTTTTATCTTTTTTATAATCCCAATTTCACGGTTTCTCCTTTGTAACTGACTGTTTTTACTATTGGATTATTTTCCGAACTAATAAAAACAATTTTGAAGTTTCGGTTTTTCAACATTCCGTCAAATGTTCCTTCTCTTTTAGCTATTGTCAGTTTTTTAGTAGCCTCATCCCATTTGAATTTAATTAAAGAAGAAGCTCCTTTTTCATAATTATAGTTGTCATTCTCATCTTCATACAACTCAAAAATACCATCTTTTCCGGTATAAACTCGAATTTCTAAATTGTCCCAATTTTTTTCTTCGGCAAATTGCACTTTAGGCCCCATTGGAAGAATGGCACCCGCTTTTACATAAAGTGGTATAATGTCCATTGGTGTTTCTTTGCTAATGGTTTGCCCGCCTTCGATTTTTTTATTGGTCCAGAAATCATACCAAGTTGTGTTCGTTGGCAAATACACTTTGGTCGATTTTACGGTAGTAAGATCTCGCACTTTTGTCGTAGTACCATTCGAAACTTCCTCTTTGGTGTACATCGCATCAGTTATTGGAATTACTAATATTGATTTACCAAACATAAACTGATTATTGATGTCGTGTGTGTTTTTATCCAAAGGAAAGTCCATTACCATTGCTCTCATCATACTCGACTGATTCGCGGTAATTTCGTGAGAAGTCGAGTATATATAAGGCAATAAACTATAACGAAGGTTGATGAATTTCTCGATGGCATCATAGACAACATCCCCTTTTTTGCCAAATTGATAAATTTCACGAGGGGCATCGGCTCCGTGAGAACGCATCATTGGGCAAAATGTTCCAAACTGTAACCAACGTGTGTAAAGTTCGGTATAATTTGGATCTTGTAATTTCTTAGGAAATTTAGACAAAAAGAAACCACCTATATCACTATTCCAATACGGAATACCGGTCATAGAAAAATTAAGTCCTGCTGGAATTTGATCTTTGAGAGCATCCCAAGACGAATAAATATCTCCAGACCAAGTATTGGCTCCTTTGCTTTGTTGTCCTGCAAAAGCGGAACGAGTCAGTATAAACACACGCTTGTCAGAAGCGGTGCTTCGTTGATGATCATAAACCCCACCAACAGTCATTAACGGATAGGCATTACGCACTTTTCTAAAAGACCCCAAGAACGTCTTATTATCAAAATCAGTTTCTTTAAAATTGAGATGATCGGGTTCTGTAGAATCCATCCACCAGCCATCAATTCCAAGAGAAAAAAGTCCTTTTTTAAGGTGTTTCCAATAAATATCTCTTGCATCTGGATTATAGGCATCATAGACTAAAACTCCCGATGGGAAATTCATATCCGGTGGCCAAACATCTTTTCCTGACAAAGGCCAAGTGGCAAAATCCATTAGCATTCCTTTGGATTTAAGCTCTTCATAAGGTTTTGTTTGTGGTCCAAATGAAGCCCAAATAGAGATTATCAAATGGGCATTTTGTTTGTGAACATCATCTACAAATTTTTGAGGATTTGGAAATTCTGGATTTAAAAAATCCATTGCATTCCAATGATAATTGTCTCCCCAATACTGCCAATCTTGAATTATCCCATCTAAAGGCACACCTAGTTCACGATATTTTTTAACTACATCTACTACTTCTTCTTGGCTTTTGTATCGCTCTTTACTTTGCCAAAAACCAAATGTCCACAAAGGAAACATAGGCGCTTGTCCAGTAAGGTCTCTCATTTGGGCAATAACTCCGTCAGCATTTCCTCCGAGCATAAAATAATAATCAATACAATTCCCTACCTCCGATTGAAAACTAGTTCCGTTAGCATTATCATCAAAATTGGTTGGGGAATAATTGTCCCAATAAA
>DAORUG010000125.1:5181-9163 GCA_035433125.1 Flavobacterium sp. | reverse complement strand
CGAATCAAACAAATTAAGTGAAAGTCGAGAAATCACAATTGGCCTGCCCGAATCTTACGAAAAAAACCCAGATAAAAGGTATCCAATACTCGTTTTACTCGATGGAGATTATTTGTTCGACCCTTTTTATGGTGCTCTGAGTTATGGTGCCTACTGGGAAGATATGCCCGAAACCATCATCGTTGGCATTAGCCAAAACATAAATGAGGAACGAATAGACGACTGCAATTATGACGATGCAAACGGATTACCTTCTGGAAAAGGGGCCTCTTTTTTTAGTTTTATTGGCAGCGAATTGCTTCCTTATATCGAAAAAAAATACCGTGTTGCCCCATTCCGAATTATTGCCGGACACGACACCACTGCTGGATATTTGAACTTTTTTCTGTACAAAGATTACTCCATATTTAATGCCTATATTTCTTTAAGCCCGGAACTGGTTCCTGAAATGGACACCCAAATTCCAGAACGGTTTTCTGCATTAAAACAACCTCTTTTCTACTATCAATCTACTGGCGACGGCGACATAAAAGACCTTTTGGAAGATGTGAAAAAACTGGATACAAATATTAAAACCGCCAACAATCCACTGATTAATTATAAATACGACCAATTCAAAGGAGCTTCGCATTATTCTGCCGTACTTTATTCTATTCCGAATGCTTTGAACCAAATTTTCAATTGTTACAAACCGATTTCGATGACTGAATTTTCAGAAAAAATAGCCATTCTTCCTAACGGACAAGTAAAATATTTGACCGATAAATACGATGCTATTACCAATACTTTAGGGCTGAAAGTTACCATTAGAGTTTCCGATTTTAAAGCTATCGAAGCGGCTATTCTAAAAAATAAATCCTACACTGAATTAGATAAATTAGCTGAGTTAGCTCGAAAAAATTACCCCAAATCAATGCTGGCCGATTATGAATTAGGTTTAATGTATGAAAAAAATGGCGATACCAAAAAAGCGGCAAAAGCGTATCAAAAAGCTTCGCAATTTGATGAAATTGGGGATTTAAGCAAAGATATGATGCTGGAAAAATTTGACGAAATGCAAAGTTTAACACCCAAAAAATAATGTCAAAAGTTAAAACTTCCTTTTTTTGCCAAAATTGCGGCGCACAATATTCAAGATGGCAAGGACAATGCAATTCCTGCAAAGAGTGGAACACCATTGTAGAGGAAATTATTCAAAAAGAAGAAAAATCAACTTGGAAACCCACAACTTCCGATTCGAAAAGGGTTTCAAAACCATTGAAAGTCAACGAAATTGATTCCAGCCAAGAAGTGAGAATGAACACGCTGGACGGCGAACTCAATCGCGTGTTGGGTGGCGGCATTGTTCCTGGTTCATTAATCCTTTTGGGCGGCGAACCCGGCATTGGAAAAAGTACGCTTTTGTTACAAATTTCTTTAAAATTACCATACAAAACCCTTTATGTTTCCGGCGAAGAAAGCCAAAAACAAATAAAAATGCGTGCCGAAAGAATTACGCCAAACAGCGATAATTGCTACATTCTTACCGAAACCAAAACCCAAAATATCTTCAAACAAATTGAAGCAATCGAACCCGAAATCGTCATTATCGATTCCATTCAAACGCTTCATACCGATTATATCGAATCGACTCCGGGAAGTATTTCGCAAATTAGAGAAACCACTGCCGAACTGATAAAATTTGCCAAAGAATCGAATGTTCCTGTGATTTTAATTGGTCATATTACCAAAGATGGAAATATTGCCGGACCCAAAATTTTGGAACATATGGTCGATACCGTTTTGCAATTTGAAGGCGATAGAAATCATGTGTATCGTATTTTGCGTTCGCTGAAAAACCGTTTCGGCTCCACTGCCGAAATCGGAATTTATGAAATGCTGGGCAACGGTTTGCGCGAAGTTTCGAATCCTTCCGAAATATTGATTTCACACAAAGACGAGGAATTATCGGGAACCGCCATCGCCTCGACTCTCGAAGGAATGCGCCCGTTGATGATTGAAATTCAATCCTTGGTCAGCACTGCGGTTTATGGAACGCCACAACGCAGCACGACAGGTTACAACGCCAAAAGACTGAATATGATTTTGGCTGTTTTAGAAAAAAGAGCTGGTTTCAGGCTTGGTGCCAAAGACGTTTTCCTGAATGTAACTGGAGGAATTTCGGTAGATGATCCTGCAATAGATTTAGCAGTTGTTGCCGCAATTTTATCCTCGAATGAAGATATTCCTGTGAATAAAGATTTTTGTTTTGCTGGCGAAGTGGGTTTGTCAGGCGAAATTCGCCCTGTAAATCGTGTGGATCAACGCATTCAGGAAGCCGAAAAATTAGGATTCTCGACCATTTTTGTATCTAAATACAATAAAATCGCTTTGAAAAACACGATAATCAAAATAAGATTGGTGGCGAAGATTGAAGACGTGGCGAGTGAGTTGTTTGGGTAAGAAATAAGTTGTCTTGAAACAATTAAAAAAATAGTAGTTAAATGAAAAATTGGATTATAAAAGCACGGACGCTATTAAACCAAAGTCTTGGGGCAATTCCACAGGAGTTAAACGAACTTGATTGGAAAGAAACATTGTCTCCAAATAATGAAAAACTCTGTAAACACCTAAGTGCATTTGCTAATTTACCTGGTGGTGGTTTTCTGGTTTTTGGCATAGATGATGTGACTGCAAAAGTCATTGGAATTTCTAAAACCGATGCTGACTCCATTATTAAAAAACTATCTAATTTGTGTAGAGACGGCGTCAATCCGTTAGTTATTATTGATCATCATTTTGAAGAATTCCAAGAAAAAAATATCTTAATTATTTATGTCAACGAAAGTGCCGTAAAACCAGTACATCTTGCTCATAAAACAATCGAAGAAAGCTATATAAGAAGCGGAAGTTCTACCAGAAAAGCATCTCGTCAAGAAATCGGCGGATTGATGCTCAACAGCAAAACCCCAGTTTTTGAAGAATTGCACGCCTCAAAACTAAAAACGGGACTCGAAATTATCACCACTTTAGATTATACCACAATCTATAAACTATTAAACAAACCAATCCATACTAGTTTTAACGAAATTACAACTTGGCTCGAAGAAGAAAAAATGATTATCAAAGTCGATACTGATGGGTTTTACATCACTAACTTTGGTGCATTAGCTGCGGCACAAAACCTAAATGATTTTGATGGATTGGCTCGTAAAACCGTTCGACTTATTAAATATGAAGGTAAAAATAAAATTGGCGAAAGCAAAGAATTTCCAGGAACAAAAGGCTATGCTATTGGTTTTGAAGGATTAATTCAATTTGTAAAAGGAATTTTACCCGGAAGCGAAATAATCAAAAATGCTTTGCGAACAGAAATTGCTATGTATCCAGAAATTGCCTTAAGAGAATTGATTGCCAATGCCTTGATACACCAAGATTTTTCTATTCGTGGATCTGGACCAATGATTGAAATTTTTAGCGATAGAATAGAAATATCAAATCCTGGAAAATTATTACCCAGCAAGAAAATTGACCGATTAATCAGGACTTCTCCCGAATCTCGAAATGAAATACTAGCATCGGCATTTAGACGCTATAATATTTGCGAAGAACGTGGCTCTGGATTTGAAAAAGCAATTACCGCAATAGAACTGTATGGTTTGCCACCGCTCAAAATCAGAGAAACTGAAAACTCGTTTACAGTAATTTTATACAGTCCGAAAACATTTGCCGAAATGACCGAACAGGAACGTATTGAAGCCGCTTATCAGCACAGCATTATTCAATACTACAGTAATAACGGTATGACAAATGCAACTTTAAGACAACGTTTTAAAATGAATGATAAACAAGCATCTCAAATATCACGATTAATTAATTTAGCTCTCGAAAATGGCAGAATTAAGGTTAAAGATACTGAAAGCGATTCGAAAAAATTTATTTCTTACTTACCTTATTGGGCATAATATGAAAATACAAATCTTATTTAACTCGAGTTCGGAAA
>DAORUG010000125.1:0-5081 GCA_035433125.1 Flavobacterium sp. | reverse complement strand
ATTTTAAAAATCCTAGTGTTTATAAGGTCTCCCTATTTGACTGGGATTCGGAAACTGGTTTTTCTAGCTGTTTTTTATAAATTACGCTTATTATTTAACTCGAGTTCGGAAAATTTTAAAAATCCTAGTGTTTATAAGGTCTCCCTATTTGACTGGGATTCGGAAACCTAATATTAAAGATATAGCGAGCGAGTTGTTTGGTTAAAAAAATATAATCTAAAAGAAGTTTTAATTATGAGATATGAATTACTTACTGATCTAGGAGGTTTTCTTTGGTGGCTGTTAATTAAATTTTGCAAAACAAATTTAAAAGAAGAGCAATCTAAGGATAAATGGAGTAGAAATACATTTTTCCTTATTGTAATAGGAACTGTTCTAGGTTTTATAGCTGTTAAATTCTTTTAGTAAATTAGTATATAAAAAAACACAAAATAAAAAACATAAATTATGAATCTCAAAACCTCATTTCTTGGGTTGCTATTTATGGCAATTCCATTCTTTTCGAATGCGCAACAGTCGGTAAATTCGAATGCTTTTCCTGTTCAAGTAAACACCGCAAATGGCATCATTGAAGGTGAATTTGACATCAAAACCAATATTCAAAGTTTCAAAGGCATTCCATTTGCGCAGCCGCCTGTTGGAAATTTGCGTTGGAAAGCACCTCAACCTGTTACGAATTGGACAGGTATAAAACAAACCAAAAAATTTGGCCCAAGAGCCGTTCAGTCCAACATATTTGGTGATATGGGTTTTAGAAGTGACGGTATTAGTGAAGATTGCCTGTATCTCAACGTTTGGTCTCCGGCAAAATCTTCGGACGAAAAACTTCCGGTTTTGGTCTATTTCTACGGAGGTGGTTTTGCCGCTGGCGATGGTTCGGAATACCGTTATGATGGCGAAAATATGGCCAAAAAAGGAATCGTGACCCTAACCGTGAATTATCGTTTGGGAATCTTTGGTTTTTTCTCCCACCCAGAACTGACTAAGGAATCGCCTAATCACGCTTCAGGAAACTATGGTTTTCTGGATCAAAATGCTGCTTTGAAATGGGTTCAAGCCAATATTGCAAAATTTGGTGGTGACCCAAAACGAGTTACCATCGCTGGTGAATCGGCGGGCTCAATTTCCGTAAGTGCCCAAATGGCTTCGCCTTTATCCAAAAATCTTATTGCAGGTGCTATTGGCGAAAGCGGTGCATCTATCTTTCCAACTTTAGCTCCAATTCCATTGGCCGAAGCCGAAAAAACAGGTTTTGAATTTGGACAGAAAATTGGAGTAAAATCATTGAAAGACTTACGAGCTATGTCCACTTTAGAGCTGTACCAAAAATCAAGCGGAACAAGTATGGGCGTTTTTAAATCAACAATTGACGGTTATTTTATGCCAAAATCTATACCTGAAATTTTCGAAACCAAACAACAAGCTATGGTTCCATTATTAGTAGGATGGAATTCAGAGGAAATGACCTATCTCGCTTTAACAATGGGAAAAAGCCTCACCAACGAAAGTTATGCTGCAAAAATCAAGGAATTATACGGCGACAAAGCAGAAGAAGTTTTAAAACTATATCCAGCTGGAACTCCTGAAGTGACTGAGCAATCGGCAACAGATTTGGCAGGCGACCGATTTATTGCTTACAGCACTTGGAAATGGTTTGATTTGCATCGAAAAAATAGCTCACAAAACGTTTATCGCTATTATTTTTCGAAACCTAGACCCGAAATGCGAGACAAAGATTTAGAAGCAGGACTTGCTGGTGGTGTTATCAAAAAAGATAAAAATGCGCCAAAAGCACCCAAACCAAAAGGTGCTGTTCACTCGGCTGAGATTGAATATGCGATGGGAAATTTAGCTACGAATAAAGATTACGATTGGACAGAAGAGGACTATAAAGTTTCGGAAACGATGATGAATTACTTCGCTAACTTTATTAAATCCGGAAATCCAAACGGCGAAAAATTACCGGTTTGGCCAATGGCAAAAGACGAAAAAAGTCCAGAAATTATGATTATTAATATAGAATCAAAAGCCACAAAAGCTGAAAATGATGCTCGTTATTTGTTTTTGGATAAAGAATATACGAAAAAATAAGAGGCTGTATTTTTGAAAATTTTTCCAGAAAAGGCGGTTTCATTCGATTGATACCGCCTTTTTTAATTTTGGTTTTATGTCTGAAATTCAATGTGTTAATTTATTTATTTTAATTAATAAAAACGAAGAATCTCATTTGCATTTCATCTTTTCTTCGTAAATTTATGTGTTCGTTTTCTAGAACTAAGAGAATTTAAAAAAATGAAATCATGGAAAAACAAGTAGGAATCTGGATTGACACTAAAAAAGCAATTATTGTTGCTCTTGAAGGTCAAAAAGAAGAAAAAATCACTGAGATAGATTCTGAAATTGAAAATAGAATTTACCACAATGAAGAAAGTAACAAAGGAACTTTCACGGGAAGTCACCAAAGTGACAGCGAAACAAAATTTGACAACCGAAAAAAGGAGCAAATGGAGTATTATCTAGCCGCAGTAATGAACCACATTAAGAAAGCTGATTATCTCTATATTTTTGGTCCCGCTGATACAAAACTAAAATTGGAACAAAAAATACGAGATGAAAAATCACTTGATAAGATAAAACTTAAAGCAGTAGAAACTACCGACAAAATGACTTTAAATGAAATTGTAGCTCAGGTTAAAGATTTTTATAACCCGTTGCTGCGAAAACTTGATTTGGCACATCGCCTATAAATTTTAAACTTTGATATGCATCCAAAACCACAATACAAACTGTTGTGGTTTTTTTGTGTTACAAAAATCAAGAAAATTGCAAAGAGAATCATAAAATCAATCATCGTTCTCTTTTTTTTGCTTTCCTTTATGCGCCAAAAATCCGAGTGGCAAATATATTTATGAGAACCCGAAAACAAAAAATAATTTTAACTGCAAAAATAGTTGCTATATCTTTTTTAGCAATAATTATAGCGCTTTTTGTTTTTAGAAATGAAGTTTTGAAACAAACCATCGCCAAGGTTTCTTTTAAAATGGCAAGCGAATACAACAGTACTTTTACGATTAAAGAAGCTTCGTTTACTGGGCTTTCGGGACTGAGTTTTTCCGAAATTGTTTTGGCTCCCAAAAATGCCGACACCCTTTTTAATATCCATAAAATGAAAACCAGCGTCAATTTATGGCGACTGTTGGTTGGCGATGTACAATTGGGAACATTGGAAATCGAGAACGGTTATGTGCAATTGGTCAAAAATAAAAAAGGTCGCAATTTTGATGCTTTTCTAAAAAAAGACGAAATCACAACTGCTGAAAACGAAAAAAGAGATTACGCCAAAGTAGCCTATAGACTCATTTCGAAAGTGCTCAACTTAGTGCCAACGGATATGAAAGTAGAGAACCTTTCGTTCAAATTGGATGATAATGGCAAAAAAACTACCATAACTTTCCAAAAACTGCGATTGGTCAACAAGCAATTAGAAACTTCCATTCAAGTGCAAACCAAAGCTTTTTCACAACGAATCCGAATCGAAGGATTTGCCGATCCAAGAAACAAAACTGCCGATATTCGATTTTTTAATATTGACACCGGAGCGATAAAAGTACCTTATTTAGACGAACGTTTTGGCTTAAAATCAAGTTTCGATTCCATTCGAGTAAACATTCAAAACATAGACAAATCGGGTAGCGAATTGCATCTTGACGGTTTTGCTTCTATTGCTAATTTGATGATCAATCACAAGAAAATTGCTAACAAAGATGTGGTTATCAAAAATGCGAAATTTGACTTTAGATTCCTCTTGGGTTCTGATTTTGTCTCGATTGACAGCAGTTCGACCGTGCAATTCAACAAGATAAAATTCAATCCTTATCTGGCTTACGAAACCGAAGAAGACACGATTTACAAACTCAAAGTGGCGATTCCGAAGATGAAAGCGCAAGATTTTATCGTCTCACTTCCCGATGGTTTGTTTACCCATTTTCAAGGGATGGAAGCCGAAGGTAATTTCGAATACAATTTGGATTTTATGTTCAATAAAAATAAACCTAACAAACTCATTTTTGACAGCAAGTTAAAGAAAGAAAATCTGAAAATTACCAAATACGGCGAAGCCAATCTCAACAAACTCAACGGTGAATTTGTCTATCGTGCCATCATCCAAAACGTATTGCAACGTCCGGTTTTAGTAGGTTCTGAAAACCCAAATTACACACCTTTAGACCAAATTTCGCCTTATTTGCAAAAATGTGTTCTAACCTCCGAAGATCCTTCGTTTTTCTCGCATCGTGGTTTTATCAACGAAGCCTTCAAGCAATCGATTCTCAAAAATATTCGCACCAAGAAATTCTCTCGTGGCGCGAGTACGATTAGTATGCAGTTAATCAAAAATGTGTTTCTTACCCGCGAAAAAACCGTGTCTCGAAAATTGGAAGAAATCTTGTTGGTTTACATTCTTGAAAACAATCGAATCGCCAGCAAAGAACGAATGCTCGAAGTCTATTTTAATGTTATCGAATGGGGACCAAATGTCTATGGAATTGGCGAAGCCGCATATTTCTACTTCCAGAAAAAACCAGCCGATTTAACTTTGAAAGAATGTTTGTTTCTAGCGACTATAGTTCCAAAACCGAAGAAATTTATGTGGCAATTTGACAACGAAGGAAACCTGAAATCGTATGCCAAACAACAACAAAAATTCCTGAGCAATTTGATGTTGCGAAGAGGGCTTTTAATTCCTGAAGACACCATTGGAGAATCTATTCCGCTACAACTTACAGGAAATGCCCATTCGCTTTTGAACATAAAAATACAAGATTCTGTTCCTGTAGATTCGTTGGCTGTGGAAGAACCTTTTGAGTTCTAATCTAACCACAAAGTTTTAGAAGATAATTTGAATTCTTATGAAATATTTTTTTATTAAAATTCATACATTTTTATAAAAATTTTTAAACCGTCCCAACCTTTTTTCGTAATTTATCATCTATAGAGATATATTCTTAAATTGATACATTATGAAAAAAGTTCATTTCCTGTTTGCGTTCTTGATTTCGGCATTTGCCTTTGCTCAAAAACCA
>DAORUG010000124.1:0-9205 GCA_035433125.1 Flavobacterium sp. | reverse complement strand
ATACTCCCTTTCAAAACGAACACTACTTAGTTTAACTACTACTCCGGAAAACGAATCGATTCAAGAAATAAATTTTGCTTTGAATGAAATATCGGTAAGCCGAAAAGAAACAACTTCAATGATCACCGTAGAAACCTATCTTAATGGTGAGTTTTTAAATTCGTATTGGGCAGACGGATTAATCATAGCAACGCCTACTGGATCTACAGGATATTCCTTGAGTTGTGGAGGCCCTATTTTAACTCCGGATGTACGAAGTTTTGTTGTTACTCCTATTGCTCCTCACAACTTAAACGCCAGACCTCTGGTAATTACTGATGATACGGAAATAAAGCTAAAAGTTTCTGGTAGAGAAGAAAACTATTTGGTGTCTCTGGATTCTCGAATTACTTCCATAAATAATGAGACCATTCTAACTATCAAGAAAACACCTTTTGAAATAAATATGGTAGAAATTCCAGATGCCACTTTTTTGAAAACACTGCGAAGTAAGCTGTTTTGGGGCGAGGATCGTAGAAATTAAATCAAATTAGCTCCACGATATACAATATTCCGTTTTTTGCCGTTTCTGTACTATTATAGACAGTGATTCCCAAATAATTTTAGTTTCAATTATCCAATTAGTTATACATTTAATACAATGAGTGTTTATTGGCGTTGATAATTATTATATTTGCACGCAATTTTTAATTAAATGTATAAATTTTTCAATCTAATTTTCTTGTTTTTCTTCTTTTCAATGAATGCACAAATTCATGAAATAGGTGTTTTTGTTGGTGGTAGTAACTATATTGGCGACGTTGGATCTACCACATATATTGCTCCAAACGATCCTGCGATGGGGATCTTATATAAATGGAATAAAAATCCTAGACTTGCCTACCGTTTTTCATTAAATGGCGCCTATTATTCAGCTGATGACCTTGATTCTGATGACCCAGGTAGAAATCAAAGAGGATATCATTTTAAAAATAGTATAAAAGAAGTATCTTTAGGCCTTGAATTTAATTTTTTTGATTTTAATTTGCACGAAGTAAAAAGGAAATATACACCTTATGTTCATTCAGGATTAAATTATTTGAGATTTCGCGAAAGCTATTTAAATTCTAACCAAATCAGAACAGAAGAAAGAACAGGTGCGTTTGCCATTCCAATGACTTTGGGAATAAAATCGAATGTATGGCCTCATGTGATTTTAGCTTTAGAAGTTGGAGCACGATATACATTTACGGATAATTTAGATGGTAGTAATCCAAAGGACGATACCTTGATGAAATTTGGAAATATAAATAATAACGATTGGTATGTTTTTTCGGGGGTGACACTAACTTATACCTTTGGAAACAAACCGTGTTATTGCGCAGAATAAGAAAATGAATTTAAAAGATAAAATAGACTTAACAAATTTACCCAAACATTTAGCTATCATTATGGACGGCAATGGTCGTTGGGCAAAAAAGCAAGGCTTTTTAAGAACTTTAGGTCACGAAAGTGGAACAAAATCGGTAAAAGAAATTATAAAGTCTTGTGCTAAATTAGGAATAGAAAATCTTACCCTCTATGCTTTCTCTACCGAAAACTGGAACAGACCCAAAATTGAAGTCGATACTTTGATGAAAATTTTAGTAAGATCATTGAAGAAAGAGCTTAAAACTCTGCAAGACAACGACATCAAATTAAACACCATTGGCAATTTAGAAAAATTACCAAAATCAGCACAAGACCAACTTCTGGGTGTAATTGAAAAAACAAAGCACAATTCTCGAATGACCCTAACCCTAGCCTTAAGTTATGGTTCAAGAGAAGAAATAGTAAATGCTGTAAGAAACATTAGCGATAAAGTTAAAAATAATATAATTTCAATAGACTCTATTGACGATTCAATTATAAATGAGCATCTTTACACGCGAAATTTACCAGAGGTAGATTTATTAATCAGAACAAGTGGAGAGCATAGAATAAGTAATTTTTTGTTATGGCAAATTGCCTACGCAGAGTTATATTTTACTGATGTATTATGGCCAGACTTTAAAGAACAAGATTTGTATGAGGCTATCATTAGTTATCAAAAAAGAGAGCGTAGATTTGGAAAAACAAGTGAACAAATTAAATAATTTTTTAGTGTTACAAAAAAGCATAAAGTTACTCATAGGCCTATTGATTTTTGGAGGTTTTTCGCAAATTAAAGCACAAGATCGAGTACCATTCGACCAAGGAAAAACATACATACTAGCTAAAGTAGATATAGTTGGAAAAATAAGTTTCAATGCAAATACCGTAACTACATTTGCAGGTCTTGAAAAAGGTCAGGAAATAACAGTTCCAGGAGAAGAAATAAGTAATGCGATCAAAAAACTAGGAAAACTAGGCCTTTTTGACGAAATTTCGTTTTATATCAACAGAGTTGAAAAAGACAGTATCTACCTTGATTTACATGTCGAAGAATTGCCAAAATTAAATGAAGTAAAATTTGTTGGTATTAATAAAAGTAAGGTTGAAGCATTAATAAAAGACAACGGTCTTACAAAAGAGAAAGTGGTCAATGAAAATTTAATCACTACAACAAAAAACTACATCGAAAATAAATACAAAAAAGATGGTTTTTACAATACCAAAGTAACCATAAATACCGTTATAGACACTTCGCTAGTAAACCATGTTAATATGGTTGTGAAAATTGATAAAGGATCGAAAGTCAAAATTAAAGATATTGTATTCGAAGGAAATAAAGAAATAAAATCCGAAACTCTTCGCGCAGCAATGAAAGATACGAAAAGAAAAACACTAATTAGTATCAAAACCTCTAAGTTTATACAAGCAAAATACGATGACGATTTAGAAAAAGTGATTGCAGCTTACAAAGAACGTGGATACAGAGATGCCCGAATTATTTCAGATTCAGTAGCTTACAATGAAGATTTAAAGGCATTGATGATAAAAATAAAAGTAGAAGAAGGCAATAAATATCGTTTTGGAAATATAAAATTCCTTGGCAATACTGTGTATTCAGATGAAGGACTTATGGGAATGATTGGTATCAAAAAAGGGGATACTTATAATGGAGTGCTTTTAGAAAAAAGAATTGCAGATAAGTCAAAACCAGATGGCGATGACATTACCAATTTATATCAAAATAACGGGTATTTGTTTTCTAATATTAACGTAGTGGAAACAAAAACAGCTAATGATTCAATCGATTTTGAAATTCGAATTACCGAAGGTCCAATTGCGTACTTCAACAAAATTACGGTAACAGGAAATGACAAAACAAACGATCACGTTGTGTATCGAGAATTGAGAACAAAACCAGGAGAAAAATACAATAAAGATTTGCTTATCAGAACTATTCGTGAAATTGGACAATTAGGATTTTTTGATCCTGAAACTATTGAACCCAAATTCAAAAATGTTGATGCAGCAGCTGGAACTGTTGACATAGAGTATCCCTTGACGGAAAAAGGAGCCAGTCAAATAGAATTACAAGGTGGTTATGGCGGTGGTGGATTCATAGGGACTTTAGGATTGTCGTTTAACAACTTCTCTGCTAGAAATTTGTTCAACAAAGAAGCTTACAAACCACTCCCTATGGGTGATGGTCAAAAAGTATCCCTGCGATTACAAGCAAGTTCTTATTATAGAACGTATAGTCTTTCGTTCTCAGAGCCTTGGTTTGGAAAAAGAAAACCAGTACAATTAAACACTTCGTTATCTTATACGAGTCAGTTTTATAATAATTTTCAAACTCAGAAAGTGGATAAAAGCAGAAGCTTTAATATCTTAACTATTTCGGCAGGTATATACAAAAGACTTACTGTGCCTGATGATTATTTCGGATTGTCACAAACCATCAGTTACCAACATTATGACTTACACAATTATAATACAGGTCTATTTACTTTTGGAGATGGAGCATCAAGGAACTTAGCTTATACAGTAGGATTTTCAAGAAGCAACAAAGGAATCAATCCAATATTTCCAATATATGGTGCAGAATTTAGTGTAGTTGGTAAATTTACACTTCCGTATTCGTGGTTTAATGGTGTAGATTATGCAACTTTAGGCGATCAAAAAGAGTATAAATACATTTATTCTGGACCCTCCTATACTGGAGATAATGGAATTAGAGTAAATAGTGGTGATTACTTAGAGGCAATTCCAACTCAGAGTAAACCAACGCCAAATAGTGTGGCAGATTATCAAGATGGTGTGGCCGATCCAGCAAAAGTAGATCAGAAAAAATACAATTGGTTAGAATATTACAAGCTTAAATTCAAAGCAGATTGGTACACAAAAGTTTTAGGAACTCCAAAAAGTCCTTTAGTATTACGATCTTTGATCGAGTTTGGATTCTTAGGAGCCTATAATCAAGAAAGGGGAATTATCCCTTTCGAAAGATTCTTTTTAGGAGGTGATGGAATGGCGAATTATTCGATGGACGGTAGGGAAACAATCGCCTTGAGAGGATATCCTAATGGCTCACTAACTCCCATTAACGAAACTGGGGAATCTATTGGAGCAACCATTTATAATAAGTTTTCATTAGAATTGAGATATCCGATAACATTAAAAGCATCGGCATCAATATATGCATTAACATTCTTAGAAGCTGGATCTTCGTTTGACACCTTTAAGAATTACAATCCTTTTGCTTTAAGCCGTTCAGCAGGAGTTGGATTAAGAGTTTTTATGCCTGCATTTGGATTATTGGGAATTGATTTTGGATATGGATTTGATGGCCTACCTTTACCAAATGGTTTATTAAGACCTCAAGCAAATGGATGGGAAACGCATTTCATTATTGGACAACAATTTTAATAGTTGGATATAAATTATTCTAATACATCAACGTTATGAGAAAAGAATTTTTATTTATATTTTTAGCCCTAATTGTAGCGAATACGATTCAGGCACAAACTAGAGGCACGAAAGTGGGCTATATTGATATGGAATACATTTTGCAAAATGTACCCGATTACACTGAAGCGCAAAATCAACTAGAACAAAAAGCCCAAAAATGGAAGCAGGAAGTTGAAGCCAAAAAAAATGAAATCAATAAACTGAAAGAAGCTCTAAAAGCCGAAAAAGCCCTATTGACAAAAGGTCTTATTGAGGAGAGAATCAGTGAGATTGTATTCCTTGAAAATGAAAATTTAGAATACCAACAAAAAAGATTTGGCCCAAACGGGGACTTGATGACGCAAAAAAATGCTTTAACAAAACCCATTCAAGACCAAGTATTTACTATAGTTCAAGATATAGCTGAAACCAAAAAATATGACTTTATTTTTGACAAAACGTCAGATATGACTATGCTTTTTGCAGCAAAACGATTTGACATCAGCGACCAAATAGTTCGTGTTTTAAACCGAACAGAAAAAAGAGAACAATTAACAAAAAAACAACTCAAAGAGGAAGCAGATCGGGAAGCCAAAGAAGAAGCAATGTATGACAATCCTGAATTGGCAAAAAAACAAAAATCTTTGGATGCAAAAAAAGCATCTCGAGACGCAGTTATTGCTGCTAGAATTTTAGCACAAGAAGAAAGACGAAAAGCTGCTGAAGATAAAAAATTACAAATTGCAGCCGATAGAGAAGCTAAAAAGAATGGAACCGCTCCATCAACAGCCAAAACGACAACGACATCTGGCAATACAGTAGACAAAGAAGCGGCAGCAACCGCAGCTGCTGAAGCAAAACAAGCACAAGCCGATCAAAGAGCTGAAACGCTTAGAATTCGACAACAAGCAGTTGAGGATAAGAAAAAAGCTTTGGAAGAAAGAAGACAACAAATTCTTGATGAAAGAGAAGCAAAAAAATCAGGAGCAATTCCTGCAACGACGAAAACAACGGAAGCAACAACAACCCCAAATGCACAAAATGAAGCTGCTAAGACTGCCGCTGCAACAGCTGCAGAAGCAAAACAAAAACAAGCTGACGCTAGAGCAAAAACATTAGAAGACCGCAAAAAAGTGGCAGAAGAAAATAAAAAAGCACAAGAAGAAAAAAGAAAACAATCTTTAGACGCTAAAAAAACTGGCACGGTTTCTGAGAATACAGAAAAAGGAGCAGAAAAAACTCCAACATCTACAGCTACTGAACCAGACAAAACTGCAACAGAAACAGCTGTAACAAAAGATACAACAGCTAAAACTCCAGCAGAAGAAGCTAAACAAAAACAAGCTGAAGCCAGAGCAAAAGCAATCGATGACAGAAACAAAGTAATTGAAGAACGCAAAAAAGCTTTGGAAGAAAAAAAGAAAAAAATACTAGAAGATAGAGAAGCCGCTAAAAAAGCAAACGAAGAAAAATTAAAAACAACAAAAGAGAATACAAACAATAATTAATTAATATTTTAAAAGATGAAACAAATCAAAACTTTACTAATTGCTGCAATACTTGTTTTAGGAGCTAGCCAAACTATAAATGCTCAAGCAAAAGCAGCTCACGTTGACGTAAGCGACATTATGACAAAAATGCCTGCAATGCTAGATGCTCAAAAACAATTAGAAAAATTGAGCGCCACTTATGATGCAGATTACAAAAAAATGGCCGAAGAATTTCAAGCCAAATTAAAGAAATATGATGCAGAAGCTGCAACTGTAACTGATGCTGTGAATGCTGAACGTCAAAAAGAAGTTCAAGATATGCAAAAAAGAATCCAAGATTTTGGTCAAAATGCACAAAAAGAATTGCAAACTAAACAAGAAGAAATTACAAAACCAATCTACGAAAAAGTAAGAGCTGCTATACAAAAAGTTGGAAAAGCTAAAGGTTTTCAATATGTTCTTGATGGATCAACTCTTTTACTTGCTGACGGTCCTAACTTGACTTTAGATGTAAAAAAAGAATTAGGTTTCTAATAAAAATTAATCTTCTCAAAAGCGCTCAACTATTTTTTTTGGTTGAGCGTTTTTTTATAATATCAATTTTTAGGTTTTTAAAAAAGTTGCAACTAACTTTGTTACTATGGATAACAATAAACCTATCGGAATTTTTGACTCAGGCATCGGAGGAACTTCTATTTGGGCCGAAATTCATCAGTTACTTCCCGACGAAAAAACGATTTATCTAGCCGATAGCAAAAACGCTCCTTACGGTCAAAAATCAAAAGCCGAAATAATTGCACTGAGTTGTAAGAACACCGAATTCTTGCTTAATATGGATTGCAAATTAATTGTTGTAGCTTGTAATACCGCCACCACAAATGCTATTCAGGAATTGCGAGCAAAATACAATGTTCCCTTTATCGGCATAGAACCTGCGATAAAACCCGCAGCTACTCATTCAAAAACACAAACAATAGGGATTTTAGCGACTCAGGGAACATTAAACAGTGAACTTTTTAATAAAAATGTAGAAAAGTTTCACAACACAAAAATTGTGGAGCAAGTAGGTCACGGATTAGTGCAACTTATTGAAAAAGGGGAAATAAATTCGCCCGAAATGACAAAACTTCTTCGTTCTTACTTAAATCCAATGATTGAGGCAAATATCGATTACCTTGTATTAGGATGCAGTCATTACCCCTATTTAATCCCTCAAATCAAAAAAATTCTCCCCGAACACATTCATATCATAGATTCAGGCGAGGCTGTGGCTCGCCAAACTCAAAATGTTTTGAAGGAAAAAGTGGGATTGTCAAATATAAAAAATAGAGAACCACTATTTTATACTAATTCTGATCCAAAAGTACTGTCGGAAATTTTAGGAAATAAATATGAGGTAATCGAAAAAGATTTCTAAAAATCAAAAATCTAATCTTCCGTTTTGTACCAACCAGAATACATTACATAATTATTGGCGATACGCTCAATCTCACCTGCAAAATCAGATTGATCGATTTCTTTCACTTTTTTGGCAGGAACTCCAGCATAAATACTGCCCGATTCGACTACTGTGTTTTGAGTAACAACAGCACCTGCGGCAATAATCGAATTGCTATTTACTACGCAATTATCCATAACAATTGCACCCATTCCTATTAAAACATTGTCGTGAATAACACATCCGTGAACCATCGCATTATGACCAATAGAAACATTGTTCCCAATGATAGTAGGATGTTTTAAATAAGTACAGTGAATAATGGCTCCATCTTGAATATTTACTTTATTTCCAATAGTAATAAAATGAACGTCGCCTCTAACCACAGCATTAAACCATACGCTACAAGAATGTCCAAAGCTAACGTCTCCAACAATAGTAGCATTTTCGGCCACGTAACAATCCTCAGGAATAGAAGGTGTTTTTCCGTTTACAGATTTTATTAGCATTGTAAGAAAATTAAAAATTTGTGAATTTCTGCACTAATTAATAGCAGGACAATTGCATTCGTATTTTTCACGCTTGCAAAACAAATCGATTCCCAAAGTAATTTGATGAAAACCACCCGTGTCAAAATTTACATCGCCGGAAAGATAAGAATACGTGTAGGCAAACATAAATTTATTGTAATTGACTCCAAAAATTGGTGTTAAGTATTGCAATTTTTGAGAAGAAACACCACTACCACTAAGATATTCTGCACCATCAAAACTAGTGCGATACGATAATCCAGCCCAAAGCCTTCCAAAATCGAAGTTTTTGTATGCTTTCATATTGATGTCAATCGATTTTTCTTTGGTTTGATCTACAAGTTGAAACATCAAAGATGGCTCCCACAAAATTTTGTCTCTATCACCAAAAACATAACCAGCACTAAATAAATATCTTCTCAAATTAGCACTTTCGTATTCTGTGTAAATTTTTCGTTTGGTTTCAATTACATTTTGAATGGTTCCATGAACATAAAAATCAAGATAATTATAGGATGCACCAATGTCAAGATTAAAATAAGAAGCATCTTGAACAATAATTCCGTTAATAATTGGATCAAAATCACCCGATTGCAAAAATTCTGTTTCATCCAATTGGCTTTGGGAAAAATTCGCGCTCATACCAAAAGACAGTTGATTCAAATCGATATCATCTCTGGAAAACATAAGATGATGCGCATAGGTTAATTTTGCACCTTTCTGAGAGTGATACCCATTTTTGTCATTAAAAAGAATAATTCCAAGACCCGATTTTTCGCCCACTCTTCCATTGTAGCTCAAGGTCTGAAGTGCTGGCGCATCAGTCTGATCAAACCATTGCTTTCTTGCAGTAAGTCTAATTTTATCGCAATTTGCTGCCCCTGCCATCGATGGATGAAGTAAATAATAAT
>DAORUG010000123.1:0-9291 GCA_035433125.1 Flavobacterium sp. | reverse complement strand
CTATTAACTAACCAAAAAAAATATAAACTATGAAATTTATATGAAAAACAGAAGGAAACCACTCCTTCCAATTTTGCAGGTGCAAAGGTATAATAGGTTTTGATAAAAATTTAATAAAAATGAAGTTTAACATATTGATTGCAAAGACACAAACTGATTTTAGGTTATTTTTTTATATAATATAAAAAATTTCTGCTTTTACTATTTTCTTCACAATTTTTTTTGTTGAAATTTAGTGATTAGAACCAAAATCCAATGCTAAACCAAGTATATCCTTTGCTTGTTTCGGGCGACCAAGAATATTTTACTTCAACAGGACCAATTATTGTTTCTAATCCATAACCTAGTGCATATCCCGAATATTTTGGTAGTGAAATCCAATCCAATGAATCAAAAAGATTGTTTTCAATATTGGCATAATTGGCCGAAAAGTTCAAATGGTTTTTCTTAAAAATCTCATAATCGATAGCTATGGAAGATTTTAGATAACTATCCCCGGCTACACTCAAAAAATCATATCCATAAAAAGGCCTGAAATTATTAACAGGAATAAAACCGAAACCTCCCAAAACAAAATCAAAATAAGGCACACTTTCATCTCCAATGGAGAAACCAGCTTCGGTTTGAATTTTTACAGTAGCCTTTTTTAAAATTTTGAAGGCAATTCCTGCATCTGCTTTAGCTATCGAAAAAGGATTGAATTCTCCTGTATAATTAGTAGACAATAAATAATTATGAATTTCTCCGTTAAAATACCAACCGCTTTTTGGAAAGTATTGATTGTCAAAAGAATCGTATTTCATGTATCCAAAAACACTTCCATATTTACTTCGGTCAATTACCGGGTTTGCATTAGCAATTGTTTCGGAACTTATATTTAAATATTTATACTCCAAACCTAAACCAATTAGAAATTTTTGGGCAAATATGGATTGAAAATACAACTGATTTGTAAGGTCTAAAAAATTTATGCTTATAGAATTCACCGATGGGTCAATGGATAGACTGCTAATTTCTTTAGTAACGTTTTTGTTAAATTGATTCAATTGGGATTTAAATCCAACACTCAAATTGTATCCGTTATCAATATAATAATCAAGATTATATCGCACATTATCGCCAATAATCAAATCGAATGAAGCTACATCATTTTTAAAAAGAGTGTTTTTATTGGTAATATTGGCTAATAACGCGCTTTTGTAAAGTCCGTCATAATGCAATCCAAATTTCAGGTACGTTTTTACAGGATTTTCAATCAGGTTCAAAATCAAGTCGTCTCCATCTCCATTGGGTTCTAAGGAATAAATTACTGTTCCAAAATTGTGAGTGGCATCAATATTATTAATTCCTGTTTCTAAGTCTTTGTACCTAATTTTTGAACCCGATTGAAACTTCAATTTTCCTTCAATATAGGCTTTTGAATAATGAACCAAATTATTGCAAACAATATTCTTAATATGCAAACTATCGGATTCTATTTTTAGTTTTGGTTTTTGATATGGATTTGAACTATCGGCTAGTTTATTTAAGTCTTCATACACCGTAAAGGCTGCTTCTTCGCCTCTTAGAATAATTTCTTTGGCCTTTTCAAAAGATACTGCTCCAATGTTTTTGATGTCGGGTTTAATATAAATATCTGTGTTTTTAGCATTACCTTCCATTTTTTCAATCATCTGAAGATTAGTGATTTGAAATAAAATTTTAGTAGCATCTTGAAGTTGGTCTTTATCTCGCAATCCACTTTGCACATCTACACCAATGATAATATCGGCACCCAATTTCCTGATTTCTTCAATGGGATAATTGTTTTTAACACCCCCGTCAACCAACAATTTCCCATCAAGTATTACAGGCGAAAACACAGAAGGCAATGCGGAACTTGCTACTAATGCTTGTGCTAAAACTCCCTTGTCTAACACCACTTGTTTTCCTATTTCAATGTCGGTTGCAATACACAAAAAGGGAATGGGTAATTGGTTAAAATCCCGAACATGTCTTGCATGAAGAGTAAGTTTATTAAATAAATTGTAGTTGAACATTCCTTTAGAAAGCGATTGTGGAACGCCTATTTTGAAATTATTAAAAGGAAGTACCAAAGCGTACAATTCATCATTTCGCTTTTCGTAAAAACTTTTAGAGGAACGCGGAACATAATCAATTAATAAATTATCAAAATTGGTTGCAGATACTATTGAGTCTAATTGTGCAGCATTATAACCCGAGGCATAAAGTCCGCCAACAACCGCACCCATACTTGTTCCGCCAATGTAATCTATTTTGATTCCTGCTTGCTCTAGCACTTTTAATACTCCAACATGGGCAAATCCTTTGGCACCACCACCACTCAAAACCAATCCAATTTTGGGTCTTTTGATAGTGTCTTGCGAAAAAGACGCCTGATAAGTAACTAAAAGAAAAACAAACAAGGCAAACTTTCTCATTATATTTGCTAATTGGTTTTGTAAAAGTCGGTAATTTTTTTGGCTTTTGAAACACCTATAACGTCCGAAATTTCTTTTTCTGTTGCCAATTTCAATCTTTTAACACTTTTGAAATGTTGAATTAAGGTCAGCATCGTTTTTTCGCCAATTCCCGGAATACTTTCTATTGAAGAATTCAAGGCCGATTTGCTTCGTTTATCTCGATGATGTGTAATTCCAAATCGGTGTGCTTCGTTTCGCAATTGCTGAATTACTTTCAATGTTTCCGATTTTTTATCCAAATACAACGGAATCGAATCGCCCGGATAAAACAGTTCTTCCAGTCTTTTGGCAATGCCAATTATCGTGATTTTTCCGCGCAAACCCAATTCATCAATACTTTTCAAAGCCGATGACAATTGTCCTTTTCCACCGTCAATAATGATGAGTTGCGGCAAAGGTTCGTTTTCGTCCAATAATCGTTTGTAACGACGATAAACTACTTCGGTCATCGAGGCAAAATCATCTGGTCCTTCGACGGTTTTTATATTGAAATGGCGATAATCTTTTTTACTGGGTTTTCCATCTTTAAAAACCACGCAAGCCGCCACAGGATTGGTTCCCTGAATATTCGAATTATCGAAACATTCGATGTGTCGTGGTTCTACAGGCAATCGCAAATCTTTTTGCATTTGCGCCATAATTCTATTGGCGTGACGGTCAGGATCGACGATTTGCAGTTGTTTCAATTGTTCGATTCGGTAAAACTTGGCGTTGCGAATGGATAAATCCAAAATCTGCTTTTTATCGCCCAATTGCGGAACGGTGACTTTAATGTTTTCGCCCACTTCAACTTCAAACGGAACAATAATTTCTTTGGATAATAATTGAAACCGTTCCCGAAGTTCGATAATTGCCAATTCTAATAATTCTTCATCGGTTTCGTCCAATTTCTTCTTGATTTCCATTGTATGGGAACGAATAATCGAACCGTGAGAAATTTGCAGAAAGTTCACAAAAGCGGCACTTTCGTCCGAAACTATCGAAAATACATCAATATTGGTAATTTTTGGATTCACAATCGTCGAACGCGATTGGTAATTTTCGAGGATTTCTATTTTTTCTTTTATTTTCTGAGCTTCTTCAAAATGCAGATTTTGCGCCAAATCTGTCATCAGCTTTTTGAAATCCTTCATTGATTCCTTGAAATTTCCTTTCAGAATTTCTCGGATGGCATCGACTTGTTTTTGATACTCTTCCAAAGATTCATAACCTTCGCAAGGGCCTTTGCAATTGCCGATATGATATTCCAGACATACTTTGAATTTCCCGCTTTCGATATTCGATTTACTCAAATCATAGTTGCAGGTTCGCAGTGGATACAACTCTTTTATCAATTCCAAAATGGTGCTCACCGTCTTGAAACTGGTGTAAGGTCCAAAATATTCCGAGCCGTCCTTAATTAATCTTCGCGTGGAAAATATTCTGGAAAACGGTTCTTTTTTGATGCAAAGCCAAGGATAACTTTTGTCGTCACGCAACAAGACATTGTAGCGTGGCATTAGCGTTTTTATGAGGTTGTTTTCCAATAAAAGCGCATCGGTTTCAGTGGGAACAACGATGTGTTTTATGGTTACAATCTTCTTGACCAAGACATTTGTTTTGGCCGTATCGTGAATTTTATTGAAATAGGAAGAAACCCTTTTTTTAAGATTTTTGGCTTTGCCTACGTATAAAATCTTCCCTTCCTTATCATAATATTGGTACACTCCAGGACCGTCTGGCAAGGTTTGAATTTGAAGTTCGAGAGTTGGTTTGTTCATAAAACAAAGTTAACCTGAAAAACATCAAGTTCCAAATGAAGACAATTAGGTAATATTGTAAATAGTTATAGTAACTTTGTCTAAAATAGTATAACAATGATTTACTGGAAGAAACTTTCGCAAGAAGAACGAAAAAATAGAATTCAAAGAGCTTTAGATGAAAATGTGAATTTTTCCAAAGACGCTTCTTTGGGTTATCCCGCTTCAAAACTGGACGGAAAAGTGTTTTATGATGATGCGCCATTTCTGAAAGATGCGTCCACATTACAGACCTATGTGGCAAACCCAAATCATATTGGTTGTCATACTTTAGGAACTTCTGAGAAAGCATTTAAGGGAACTCAGGAAATAGAACGCGAAGTTTTGAATGTTCTGGCTGTGGATGTTTTCAAAGCGGAACCTGATTCGATTGACGGTTATATTTCTCCGGGAGGAACCGAAGCCAATATTCAAGCCATCTGGATGTATCGCAACTTTTATATGTATCAAAAAGGAGCGAAACTGAACGAAATTGCCATCTTAGCTTCCGAAGACACTCATTATTCCATCGCAAAAGGAGCCAATATTTTGATGCTAGATTGGTTGAAAATTCCAGTTTCTTTCGAAAAAAGAGAAATCGATAAACTGGCATTGGAAAATGAAATTATCAGTGCCAAACAAAACGGAAAAAAATATTTCATTGTGGTTGCCAATATGGGAACGACTATGTTTGGTTCTGTTGACAATCCCGATGATTATACATCACTTTTAGAAAAACACGATACCGAATACAAACTCCATATTGACGGTGCTTACGGCGGATTTGTATATCCGTTTAGCAACCAAAAATCGACTATAAATTTCAGTAATCCGAAAATTAGTTCCATCACGATTGATGCTCATAAAATGTTACAATCACCTTATGGGACAGGCGTTTTTATCTGTAGAAAAGGTTTAATCGAAAACGTTTTGACCAAGGAAGCCGAATATGTTGAAGGAATGGATTTGACCCTCTGCGGAAGCCGTTCTGGTACGAATGCCGTGGCAGTTTGGATGATTTTGTTTACTTATGGTCCGTTTGGTTGGTTCGAAAAAGTGAGTGTTTTGCAAATGCGAACTCAGTTTTTGTGTCACGAATTAGACGAATTGAATATTCAATATTTCAGAGAACCTTTTATGAATATTGTAACCATTCATTCGCAATATATTCCAGAGGAAATTGCCAAAAAATTTGATTTGGTTCCTCAACAACACAATCAAGGCAATAAATGGTACAAAATTGTGCTGATGGATCACGTAGAAGTACAACATTTGACCTCATTTATCAACGAATTGAAAGCTACAATTCATGCTTAAAAAAGAATTAAGGCAAAAATACAAAGCCCTGCGAAACCAACTTTCCGAAGAAGATTTGGAGGAAATGAGTTTGGCTATTGCCAATAAAGTGCTGACGCTTCCTATTTGGGAGAAAAATTACTTCCATATTTTCCTTTCCATTACGGAACATAAAGAAGTCAACACTGAGTTTGTTTTGCATTTGCTTTCCGGAAAAGACAAAGAAATTATCATTTCGAAAAGCGATTTCGAAACTAGAGAAATGACGCATTTTCTTTTGACAGACAATACTAAAATCAAGAAAAACCAATACAACATTCCTGAACCCGTTGATGGAATTGAAGTTCCAACTCATAAAATTGATGTGGTTTTTGTTCCACTTTTAGCATTTGACAAAACAGGTCATCGAGCAGGTTATGGCAAAGGATTTTATGATAAATTCTTAACCGAATGCAAACCCGAAACCATTAAAGTTGGGCTTTCATTTTTTGAAGCCGAAGAAAAAATTGAAGATGTTTTTGAATCCGATGTAAAGCTGGATTATTGCGTCACGCCAAATGGGGTTTATGAATTTTAACTTTTTTGTTGGATACTTTTGACTTTTTATAGAATTCGGAAAACCAAAAAACCTATTGTTGCATGCGAAGTGTTTATTCAAATACTTTTTTCAATTCGGCTTCAATATTTTCAAAAATTGTAGTTAAATTTTCCTTTTTCCCTGACAGCAAAAAAACCTCGGTATTTGGCATTTGCTTGGAATTCCACACTAATTGAATTCTTTTTTCTGCCAATAAATTTGCAGCATTACAATCCCAAACCACCGCTAATCCTGTGTTTTTCGAAAGTAATTCTATCATTTCATATTCCGATGGAATAATATAATTTGGAATCATCGAAGGTCTTTTTTTGTTAAAAACGTGTAGCCAAAACAATTTGATATGCGGAATTCCAGAATCGTGACTGAACCATTTTTGGTTGTTTAACCAATTTTCAATGGCTGCGAAATCATTGTTTTTGATACTATTTTTTAGTTCCGAAGCATTAATATCATTCGAACTCACAATGATTTGTTTTATTTCGCCAATTTTTTTTTGAATCGTATCAAAGGTGTCATATCGTTTGGTTACAATCGCAAAATCGAGTTTTTTCGAATCTACCAATTCGAAAAGTGAATCATTTTCATAGAAGGAAAAATCAATAAATTCAAATTTCGAAAGCAAAGCGCTTCCCAAACTGCTCATCAAATGTTTAGAAATCCCCACCGAAATCAATCTGTTGGCATTGATGGCCTTGGCACGAAAACCATTTTCCACATTTTCCAGTCTATCTAAGGCTTCAATGATTAAATTATTGAGTAACTTAGCGTATTCTGTTGGCTCCACACCCTTAGACTTTCTGTTGAAAAGTTTATATCCTACATGAGCTTCCAACATTCCAATTTGCTGACTGACTGCTGGCTGACTGATAAACAATTCTTTGGCAGCCAAAGAAAAGTTACCGTTTTTGTAAACCGATTTAAAAGTTCTATACCATTCGAGATTTACCATGTTATAAATATATTTATCACAAACATAATTTAAATTATTTTTACTGATAACACTTTAGCCCTAAATTTGCATAAACAAAAACAATTATGAACAAAATTGCATTTTTTGTCTTTATAATAGTAACATCAAGTTGCCTAACAGCAACCGCACAAAAACAAAATAAAAACATTATGAAAAAAGTATTATTTGTTGTCACCAGTCACGATAAATTGGGCAACACGGGAGAGAAAACAGGTTTTTGGACAGAAGAATTAGCAGCACCTTATTATGCTTTGACAGATAAAGGAGTGCTAATTGATATTGCAACACCCCTTGGCGGACAACCACCAATTGACCCAAAAAGTGAAGATCCATCGGCAGCTACTGAGGATACCAAAAGATTTGATGCAGATACCGTTTTATTAGAAAAACTAAAAAATACGAAAAAATTATCTGAAGTAAATCAAGCCGATTACGATGCTGTATTTTATCCTGGAGGTCACGGTCCACTTTGGGATTTAGCCGAAGATGCCAATTCTGCTGCCTTGATTGCCGCATTTTATACACATAACAAACCCGTTGGATTCGTTTGCCATGCGCCTGGTGTTCTTAAAAATGTAAAAATTAATGGCGAATATCTAGTTAAAGGAAAGAAAGTTACGGGTTTTGCTAATACTGAAGAAGAGGCAGTTGGTTTAACCAAAATTGTTCCGTTTTTATTGGAAGATGTTTTACAACAAAGCGGAGCCACTTATAGTAAAGTAGAAGATTGGCATCCTTATGCCGTTGAAGATGGTTTGCTCATCACGGGACAAAATCCAGCTTCTTCTAAACTGGTTGCCGAAAAATTATTACAACAATTAAACGCTAAAAAATAAACGATGCTTAATTTCGAATTATACAATCCCACAAAACTAGTTTTTGGAAAAGGACAAATAGAAAAATTATCCACTTTGGTTCCATTTGGTTCAAAAATCCTACTCGCTTACGGAGGTGGAAGTATCTTCAAAAATGGAATTTACGAACAGGTAAAGACTGCATTATCTGGTTTTGAAATAGTCGAATTTGGTGGTATAGAAGCCAATCCTCAATTTGAAACTTTGATGAAAGCAGTAGCACTAATTAGAGAACAAAAAATTGATTTTATCCTTGCTGTTGGTGGTGGAAGCATCATTGATGGCGTAAAATTTATGTCGGCAGCAGTGCATTTCGAAGGAAATCCAATAGACATCCTCCAAAAAAGAATTCTCTTTAAAGATATTTCAGAAGTAGTGCCTTTCGGAACTGTTTTAACATTGCCAGCAACAGGAAGCGAAATGAATTCAGGTTCCGTGGTTACGATTAAAGCCACTCAGGAAAAACTGGATTTTGGAGGTTCTGCTTTATTTCCAAGATTTTCTATTTGCGACCCAACAGTGATTGTCTCTTTACCAAAAAGGCAATTGCAAAATGGTGTTGTGGATGCCTACACGCACGTTTTAGAACAATATTTAACCTATCCTCACGATGGCTATCTTCAAGATCGAATTGCAGAAAGCATCTTGCAAACTTTGATTCAAGTTGGACCTGAAGTAGTGGAAAATCCAACCGATTATGCATTGGCTTCCAATTTTATGTGGAGTTGTACGATGGCTTTAAATGGTTTAATCCAAAAAGGAGTTCCATCGGATTGGGCAACTCATATGATTGGTCACGAACTGATTGCTTTATACGGAATCGATCATGCCAGGACATTGGCTATTATTGGTCCCAATTTATATC
Source organism: Flavobacterium sp. (assembly GCA_035433125.1). Lineage (GTDB taxonomy): Bacteria > Bacteroidota > Bacteroidia > Flavobacteriales > Flavobacteriaceae > Flavobacterium. Next base: position 447 of record DAORUG010000123.1, on the reverse strand, counting down.
GTGTGCTTTTCGAAACCAAGAAAGGAAAATTGGCACAATACGGAAAACGCATCTTTAATTTATCTGGTAGTGAAGACGAAATGGCAAACGAAGCCATCAACAAAACAGTTGAATTTTTTCATACCATGGGAATGCAAACAAAATTATCTGAAAACACCGAAGATTATGAAAAAGCAGCTGATTTCATAGTCAATCGTTTCGAAAAAAGAGGTTGGAAAGCACTGGGAGAAAGACAAAATATCACTTTAGAAAAAGTAAAATCAATAGTGGAAATGAGTTATTAGGAAAATAAAAAGGCGTTCTTAAACTACCCTTAAGACCGCCTTTTTGCAAAATACTAAAACAAAACTAACTAATTCAACCTATTAACTGATCTAAAAAACTAAATACCAATTCAGTACAACGTATGAAAAAATAAATTATTGTGTTTAAATTCAAAATAATTAA
>DAORUG010000122.1:0-9292 GCA_035433125.1 Flavobacterium sp. | reverse complement strand
AAAAAGCGGAGAGTAAGGGATTCGAACCCTTGGTACAGTTTCCCATACGCATGTTTAGCAAACATGTCCTTTCGGCCACTCAGGCAACTCTCCAATATAAGAACTTATATTCCTTTTAAGCGGTTGCAAATGTAACTTTCTATTCTATATTTCACAAATAATTAACCCCTTTTTTTAAATGTTTTTTTTATGCTATTTTAAAATAGTTAACAATCAAATGTATAGCTTACTAAAAATCGAACTTTCGATTGTATTTTAAGGTGTGATGCAGCTAATAAAATTAATTATTCAACATTAGACAACTAAAAGTGTAATATTATCAAAATTGTAATTTGGTATTTACACAAAATGATTAAATTCGCAACTTAAACATAGAATTCAACTATCATGAACAAAAAAGTCGTTATTGTTTCTGCCGTCAGAACTCCAATAGGAAGTTTTATGGGAGGCCTATCTACTGTTTCTGCTCCAAAATTAGGCGCAGTAGCCATAAAGGGTGCATTAGCTAAAATACAATTGGATGCGAATTTAGTTGATGAAGTTTTTATGGGCAATGTAATCCAAGCTGGAGTTGGCCAAGCGCCTGCCAGACAAGCTGCGATTTATGCAGGTTTACCCAATTCTGTTGCTTGTACTACCGTTAATAAAGTTTGTGCCTCAGGAATGAAATCAGTGATGCTGGGAGCGCAAGCCATTCTTTGTGGTGATGCTGAAATTGTAGTGGCGGGTGGAATGGAAAATATGAGTTTGATTCCCCATTATGTGAATTTGAGAAATGGCTATAAATTTGGCCCTGCCACAATGGTTGACGGAATGCAGAAAGACGGACTTACTGATGCCTACGACAATAACGCTATGGGCGTTTGTGCTGATTTATGTGCCACAGAATATAAAATTACTCGTGAAGATCAAGATGCCTTCGCAATTCAATCCTATGAGCGTTCTGCGAAAGCTTGGGAAGCAGGAAAATTTGACAACGAAATTATCCCCGTTGCCGTTCCCCAAAGAAAAGGAGATCCAATACTAGTTTCAAAAGACGAAGAATTTACGAATGTAAAATTAGACCGAATTCCATCCTTGAATGCTGTTTTCACCAAAGAAGGAACCGTTACAGCTGCCAATGCTTCTACTATAAATGACGGAGCCGCCGCAATGGTATTGATGAGCGAAGAAAAAGCACTTTCCTTAGGATTAAAACCTTTGGCTTATATAAGAAGTTATGCCGATGCCGCTCAGGAACCAAAATGGTTCACTACAACTCCTGCAATGGCTATTCCTAAAGCTCTAAAAAAAGCAGGATTATCAATAGAAGATGTAGATTATTTTGAATTTAACGAAGCTTTTGCTGTGGTAGGTTTAGCCAATGCAAAAATCCTTGGATTGAATGATCCAAAAGTAAATATAAACGGTGGAGCAGTTTCTTTAGGTCATCCTTTGGGATGTTCAGGAGCACGAATTATCGTAACACTATTGAATGTATTAGAACAAAATAATGGTAAAATTGGTGCAGCTGCAATCTGTAATGGCGGTGGCGGAGCTTCGGCAATTGTTATAGAAAAATATTAATTACAATAGATATCATAGCCCTGATAGCAGTGTAAATCCTTTTTATTTTTTCTTTAAAAATAAAAAGATTGTAACGAATAGCAGGAAATAGCTCCTAAAAAACCAAAAAGCTTAAAACCTAAAATAGTCTAAATGTTTGGAATTTGTAATCTAGCCATAATCCCTCTTCGAATTGAACCTAGCGATAGAAGCGAAATTGTTTCTCAAGTTTTGTTTGGTGAACATTTTCAAATATTAGAAAATTTCAAACAATGGTCAAAAATTAAATTACAATTCGATGATTATGAAGGCTGGGTCGATTCTAAACAATATCAAACCATTTCCGAATCTGAATTTCATCAATTATCCGAGGATGTTATTGTTTTAAATGCTGATTTAATAGAATATATAACAGGACCGGATAATTTGTTACTCCCTATTCCACTGGGTTCTTCACTTTCTTTTTTAAATCATTCTGATATTAATACTGCAAACTATAATTTTGAGGGAACAAAAACTAGTGGTATAAAATCTAAAAAATGCATCTTAAATACGGCTTTTATGTACCTCAACGCACCTTATCTTTGGGGAGGAAAAACGCCTTTTGGTATTGACTGCTCGGGTTTTACACAAATGGTTTACAAGCTTAATGGCTACAAATTATTGCGTGATGCTTCACAACAAGCACTGCAAGGAGAAGCATTGAGTTTTATCGAAGAAAGCGAGCCTGGAGATTTGGCTTTTTTCGACAATGAAGAAGGGAATATAATTCACGTAGGAATCATTATGGAGGACAACTATATTATTCACGCAAGCGGAAAAGTGAGAATTGACCGCTTGGATCATCTAGGAATTTATAATGCCGAAACAAACAGACATACCCACAAACTTAGAGTCATTAAAAAAATCATATAAAAAAACCGTTTCAATTTGAACATTGAAACGGTTTTTGATTTAAACTACTGCACTTTTATTTTTGCTCAAGTACTTTAATTTTTGCTTTCAACTCTTTGGATTCAGGCATCATTTCTAATGCACTGTAAACATTTAAAAGTGTTTTAGCTACATCAATATTGGTTGGGTCTAACTCGTAAGCTTTTTGAAGAAACGGAATAGTAGCCTTAAATAAATCCTCTCTTTGGGTTTTCAAAACTTCATAACGTTTCATATCCTTAGCAGAAGTTCCTAATTTATTCATTTCGTCAATGATAACTTTCTCGTCTTCTAGTTTCAAAGCAGCCAAATTAATGTAAGCATTTGTATACTTAGGATTAATTTCAATCACTCTTTTGTAATACTTCTCAGCGTCAGCACGATTTTTTGCATTGGCACTTAGCACACCTAAATTGAAAACTAAATCAGCATCGTTTGGATTTTTTTCTAAAGCTTCAGCAACTAATTTTTTGTAAGTTTCATAATCTTTAGTCTCTAAATATAAATTGGCTTCTGTTAATAGTAATGAATTGTCCTCTGGATTCGCTTTTCTAGCATCCGCAACCGCTTTTTTAGCTTCCTCAACTTTACCGTCTTGAACTAAAATCAAGGCAATGTTTTTGTAGATTTCTCCTCTTTTGGAAGGAATTGCTTCTGTTTTTGGTTTTTCGTGAGTACCCAGTTTTACAGCTAAATCTCTTTCTTTTACTGTATTAAAAGCATCTTCTTGACTGGTTAATTTATTTACTGCTAAATAGCTAGTTCCTTTTCCTGAATAATTTAAAGTTTTCAACTCAGAATACAATTTAAGCGCAGTGGCATAATCCTTTCCATTTACATAAGTTGAAGCTGCATAATATAAATTAATGGTGTCTTTTTTATCTAACAAATAAGCATCATATAATTTTTGGGCACCCTCTAAATCTTTATCGGATTTTGTGTCAGCAATGGCACTATTCAATAATTTAAATTTAATGTCAAGTATGGAAGTAGTGGCTTGAGCTGAATATTTACTCTTACCAGATGCTTTTTCTACTGCCAATAAATCTTGAAATGATTTTGCAGCCAATGTTAAATTTTTTCCTTCCTCAACTTTTTTATTGGCTAAATCCAAATGAGCATTCCCATTTACAAAATAAAAATGTGCTTTTTCAGCATCAACTGCATTTGGTATTAAAGACTGAGCTCCATTTAAAATTGATACAGCTTCCTGAGGATTTCCGCCTTTTAATGCTTTCTCAGCGGCTTTAATTTGATCTTTTTGAGCAAAAGCAATTACTGAAATCAATAATGCTGACGCTAGTATTACATATTTACTTTTCATAATTTTTGTTTTTAATTTACGTGCAAAATTAGCAAGAAAAACATTTATTGTTTATGATAAAAATCATAAATAATAAATGTTTTAGATTAATATTTAATTATTCATCAGAATCGTCGTCGTCACCAACTTCGTCTGAATCTTCATCATCTTCAATTTCGTCATCGTCAGAATCGTCATCGTCTTCTACACCTTCATCTTCAAGAACTTCAAGAACTGGTTTCACTCTTTCGATACCTTCTGCTTCGATAACATTTCCGTCTTCATCGACCACCACTTCGGCAACATCGTCTTTCATCACTTTGGTAACGGCTGCAATAGAATCAGAACCTTTTAGGTTAATTAATTTAACCCCTTGAGTAGCACGACCCATAACTCTCAAATCTTCGACAGCCATTCTGATAGTCAATCCCGATTTATTGATAATCATCAAATCATCAGCATCTGTAACAGCACTAATTGAAATTAGTTTTCCGGTTTTTTCTGTGATATTTAAAGTTTTCACACCTTTCCCACCACGGTTTGTGATTCTATACACATCTTCGCCGTCCTCGTCAACTAATTTGGTTCTTTTTCCGTATCCATTTTCAGTAACTACTAAAATCTGAGAATCAAGAATATCATCTTTATCTACAGTAACCATGCCAATTACTTCATCGGCTTCATCTTTTAAGGTAATTCCACGAACTCCGGAAGCTGTTCTTCCCATCGGACGCGTTTTAGTTTCCTCAAAACGAACTAGTTTACCCGATTTAACTGCCAAAATAATTTGGCTTTCTCCATTGGTTAATTTAGCTTCCAATAATTCATCGCCTTCCTTAATAGTGATTGCAGCAACACCATTTACTCTTGGTTTAGAATATTTCTCCAAAGAAGTTTTCTTAACCTGACCTTTTTTAGTCACCATAACTAAATTATGACTCTTAATATAATCTTGGTCTTTTAAATCTTGAGTACAGATAAATGCTTTTACTTTATCGTCACTTTCGATGTTTACTAAGTTTTGGATTGCCCTACCTTTGGCGGTTTTGCTTCCTTCCGGAATTTCATAAACACGCATCCAGAAACATTTTCCTTTTTGGGTAAAGAACATCATATATTGATGATTGGTCGCCACAAACATATTTTCAAGGAAATCCTGATCTCTTGTTCCGGCACTTTTTTGTCCAACTCCACCTCTATTCTGAGTTTTGTATTCGGATAAGTTAGTACGTTTGATGTAACCTGCGTGCGAAATAGTAATCACAACATTCTCATCGGCAATTAAATCTTCGATACTTACATCGCCACCTGAATATTCAATTAAAGAACGACGTTCGTCTCCGTATTTATCACGAATTTCAACAAGTTCTTCTTTGATTAAGGCAATTCTCAAATTAATATCTTCTAATAAAGCTCTCAAATGCTCTATTAATTTCATTATTTCTTCGTATTCTGCTCTTAATTTGTCTTGCTCCAGACCTGTCAATTGACGCAAACGCATTTCGACAATAGCACGAGACTGAATGTCAGATAAGTTGAATCTTTCGATCAATTTCTCTCTGGCTTCCTCAGTGTTTTTAGATGCTTTGATTAAAGCAATTACTTCATCAATATTGTCTGATGCAATAATTAAACCTTCTAAAATATGGGCTCTTTCTTCGGCTTTACGCAATTCAAAACGGGTTCTGCGAATAACCACATCGTGACGGTGTTCCACAAAATAATGAATCATATCTTTCAGATTCAACATTTGCGGACGCCCTTTTACCAAGGCGATATTGTTGACACTGAAAGAAGATTGTAATTGTGTAAATTTGTAAAGGGTGTTCAAAACCACATTTGGCGTTGCATCACGTTTCAAAATATAAACGATACGCATCCCGTTTCTATCCGATTCATCCCGGATATTGGCAATTCCGTCTATTTTTTTCTCGTTGACCAAATCAGCAGTACGCTTAATCATATCAGCCTTATTGACTTGGTATGGAATTTCAGTAACGATGATACACTCTCTGCCATCGACTTCTTCAAATCCAACTTTAGCACGCATAACAATACGTCCTCTACCGGTTTTAAAGGCTTCACGAACGCCTTCATAACCATATATCGTACCACCTGTTGGAAAATCAGGCGCTTTGATATACGTCATCAATTCATCAATTTCGATATCATTATTATCGATAAAAGCTAATGTTCCGTTGATAACTTCGGTAAGATTATGTGGTGGCATATTGGTAGCCATACCTACTGCAATTCCTGTTGCTCCGTTTATTAATAAAGTCGGAACCCGGGTAGGCATTACTTTTGGTTCATACAAAGTATCGTCAAAATTCAGTTGAAAGTCAACGGTTTCTTTTTCGATGTCTGCCATAATTTCTTCCGAAATCTTACGCATTCTGGCTTCTGTATAACGCATTGCTGCAGGACTATCACCATCAACAGAACCAAAGTTACCTTGACCATCGACTAATAAATAGCGTAAACTCCATTCCTGAGCCATACGAACCATAGCATCATAAACAGAAGTATCTCCGTGTGGGTGATACTTACCTAAAACTTCTCCGACAATTCTCGCAGATTTTTTATGGGCAGATTTTGAAGTAACCCCTAAATCATACATTCCGTAAAGTACTCTTCGATGCACTGGTTTCAAGCCATCTCTAACATCAGGAAGTGCTCTTGACACAATTACCGACATCGAATAATCGATGTAAGCTGATTTCATTTCATCTTCAATGTTAATAGGAATTAACTTTTCTCCTTCAGACATAAGTTGTAATATTTAATAAATTTAATTTAATTTCAAACCGTGCTAATATACATCATTCCGATGTTTTCCTGCAAACAAATCCATACTTATTTCAATGATTTATTAACAAAATAAAGTTATTTTTTAGTTAATAAATTATATAAGTTTTAACGTTTATTTGTTCTTTTTTTTGTCAATTAGCTGACATAACCTCTTAAGGGGTATGATTTTTGTTTTTCAAATACCAATTCACTAATTTTACATTAGAAATACGAGATAATATGGATGATAATTTTTCGCCAAGAGTAAAAGATGTTATTACTTATAGCAAAGAAGAAGCCTTGCGTTTGGGTCATGATTTTATTGGCACTGAGCATCTTATGCTTGGAATTTTGAGAGACGGAAACGGCAAAGCAATTAATATTTTGAATAATTTATCGGTAGATTTAAACCTCTTACGACGAAAAGTAGAGATTCTAAGTCCAGCGAGTCCAAATATGGATATGAGCAACGATAAAAAGAATCTTCACCTCACAAGACAAGCAGAGCGAGCTTTGAAAACGACTTTTCTGGAAGCAAAAGTGTTTCATAGCACCTCAATTAGCACAGCACATTTACTATTGTGTATCTTAAGAAATGAAAACGATCCCACAACCAAGCTACTCAATAAACTCAATATTGATTATGATGTAGCCAAAGAACAATATTTAAATATGACACCATCTGAAGAAAATTTTATCGAAAACTTACCAAAAAACGACGCCTATAATGAAGATTCAGGACAAGATGACAGTCTAAAAGAAGGAAATTTCAATAATCCCGCCAACAAATCCAACAAAAAATCTAAAACCCCTGTTTTGGATAATTTTGGGAGAGATTTAACAGAAATGGCCGAAGAAGGAAAATTAGACCCCGTTGTAGGACGTGAAAAAGAAATCGAACGTGTTTCGCAAATTTTAAGCCGTCGCAAAAAAAACAATCCGCTTCTTATAGGAGAACCGGGCGTAGGAAAATCAGCTATTGCCGAAGGTTTGGCTCTGCGAATTATTCAAAAGAAAGTGTCTCGAATTTTATTCAACAAACGTGTGGTTACACTTGATTTAGCAAGCCTTGTAGCCGGTACAAAATACCGCGGACAATTCGAGGAACGTATGAAAGCCGTGATGAATGAATTAGAAAAAAACGATGACATCATCCTTTTCATTGACGAAATTCACACCATTGTTGGCGCTGGTGGAGCAACAGGTTCTCTGGACGCTTCCAATATGTTCAAACCAGCTTTAGCTCGTGGTGATATTCAATGTATTGGTGCCACAACTTTAGACGAATACCGTCAATATATTGAAAAAGATGGTGCTTTAGAAAGACGTTTTCAAAAAGTAATTATCGAACCAACTTCGGTGGAAGAAACGATTACGATTCTGAACAACATCAAAGACAAATACGAAGATCACCACAATGTAACTTATAGCCCTGAAGCTATCGAAGCTTGCGTTAAATTGACCAATCGCTATATGTCGGAACGTTTCTTACCGGACAAAGCTATCGATGCCTTAGACGAAGCAGGTTCCAGAGTTCACATCACCAATATTGAAGTTCCAGCCCAAATTTTGGAACTCGAAAAACAATTGGAAGATGTTCGCGAATTGAAAAATGCGGTGGTCAAAAAACAAAAATATGAGGAAGCAGCCAAACTTCGCGATGACGAAAAACGCCTCGAAAAAGATTTAGCCGTAGCCCAAGAACAATGGGAAGAAGATTCTAAAAACAATAGAATCGAAGTGACCGAAGACAATGTTGCCGATGTCGTTTCGATGATGACAGGAATTCCTGTAAACCGTATTGCTCAAACCGAAAGCAACAAACTGGCCATTTTGCCGGAATTGATCGAAAATAAAGTCATTGGACAAAAAGAAGCTGTTTTGAAAATTTCTCGTGCTATTCAAAGAAATCGTGCCGGATTGAAAGATCCTAATCGACCAATCGGTTCGTTCATTTTCTTAGGACAAACCGGTGTTGGGAAAACTCAATTGGCGAAAGTTTTAGCCAGAGAATTATTCGATTCTGAAGATGCTTTAATCCGAATTGATATGAGTGAATATATGGAAAAATTCGCCATTTCCAGATTAATCGGGGCGCCTCCAGGATATGTAGGTTATGAAGAAGGCGGACAATTAACAGAGAAAGTACGCCGTAAACCGTATTGTGTTGTGCTCTTAGACGAAATAGAAAAAGCACATCCCGATGTTTTCAATATGATGTTGCAGGTTTTAGACGATGGTTATTTAACCGATAGTTTGGGTCGAAAAATCGATTTTAAAAACACGATTATCATTATGACTTCGAATGTTGGAGCACGACAATTGAAGGATTTTGGACAAGGTGTTGGTTTTGGAACCGCTGCCAAAGTAGCTCAAGCCGATGATAATTCGAAAAGCATTATCGAAAATGCTTTGAAGAAAACCTTCGCTCCAGAATTCCTAAATAGAATTGATGATGTGATTGTATTTAATGCCTTAGAAAAAGAAGACATCAATTTGATTATCGAAATCGAATTGAAAAAATTATACGCTCGCATCAAAGATTTAGGCTACCAATTAGTTCTTTCTGATAGAGCCAAAGCATTTATTGCAGATAAAGGTTTTGATAGACAATTTGGCGCAAGACCATTAAAAAGAGCTATTCAAAAATATGTAGAAGATGCCCTTGCCGAAGAAATTATTACTTCCAAAATAGCATCAGGCGACGAGATTTTTATGGAT
>DAORUG010000121.1:0-9305 GCA_035433125.1 Flavobacterium sp. | reverse complement strand
GGATTCATTCAGCCGATGATGCGATTGAAAAATTGGAAGCAGGAGCTAGTTTAATCCAACTTTATACTGGTTTTATCTACGAAGGACCTGCTTTGATAAAAGCTATCAACAAAAAGATTTTAGAAAAACTTTAAACTTTTAGACTTTAAACTTTCTTATATTTGGGCTTCTATGGAAGCAATAAAAATTATCGAATGTCCACGTGATGCTATGCAAGGCATAAAAGTAATTATTCCTACCGATAGGAAAGTGGCTTATATTCAATCTTTATTGCGTGTGGGTTTTGATACAATTGATTTTGGGAGTTTTGTTTCACCCAAAGCCATTCCTCAAATGCAGGATACAGCCAAAGTTTTGGCAAGTTTAGATCTTTCAAAAACACAAAGTAAATTATTGGCTATAATTGCTAATACTCAAGGTGCAATTACCGCTTCTCAACATCAATCGATTCAATATTTAGGTTTTCCATTTTCGATTTCTGAGAATTTCCAGATGCGGAATACACATAAAACCATAGCAGAATCAGTTTTAACTTTACAAGAAATTATAGCTATTGCCGATAAAAGCAATAAAGAAGTTGTGGCTTATCTTTCGATGGGATTCGGAAATCCGTATGGCGACCCTTGGAATGTGGAAATTGTGGGCGAATGGACAGAAAAATTGTCTAATATGGGAGTGAAAATCCTGTCACTTTCGGATACAATTGGAAGTTCAACACCAGAAGTTATTCAATATTTGTTTTCAAATTTAATACCACAATATCCTAAAATTGAATTTGGTGCTCATTTGCACACGACACCCGACAAATGGTTTGAAAAAATAGATGCGGCTTACAATGCAGGTTGTCGTCGTTTTGATGGAGCCATCCAAGGTTTTGGAGGTTGCCCGATGGCAAGAGATGTTTTGACAGGCAATATGCCAACTGAAAAATTGTTGTCCTATTTTAATTCTAAAAAAGAAAATACTAATTTGAGAGCAATGAGTTTTGAAAGCTCCTATAATGAAGCATCCAAATTGTTTGGAGCGTACCATTAAATACTAAAAATAAAATAATATCGTTGAATTGATATCCCCAAATAGAATGATTTTATGAAGAAACTTTTTGGAATATTTATCCTCTTTTTTTTCTTTTTATCGTGCTCCAGCGATTTAGACTTCGATCAAGTCAATGATTTGAAGTTGGAACCCGTTTTTGTTGCAAATATGGCTTCCTTTGATATAATAGCCAATCAATTTGTAATAGGTGGTGTAGAACAACCAATTGTGGGTGATGTGATGGATTTTGACGTTTTTAATGATGAAGATTTTTCTAGAAATATCAATAAAACAGATTTGTTTTTTGAATTTAATAACACCATTAATAGAGCTTACATTATCAATCTTTATTTTCTGGATGCCAATGATGTGAGGCTTTATAGCATTCCATTTGTTATTCCTGCTTATTCGGGTAGTACAATAGAAGTTACAAAGACGGAAGTATTTGATAATGCTAAACTTGATCTACTTAAAAAAACTCAAAAAATTGCTTTTTTTATTGCAATGTTGCCAGGTCCACCATTGACAGATAGTAGTATAGGAAGTTTGAAAATGCGTTCAAGTGCTACTCTTTATTTCTTAGTGCAATGAGAAAAGTATGCTTGTCTTTTGTTTTACTTCTATCGATAAGTAGCTTGTCTCAAAACAGGCAAATTCTGTATAACTTCACTTCTGTACCTCAATCGATGCTGAGTAATCCAGGTTCTGATGTAAGTTACAATTGGTTTGTTGGAATTCCTCTTGTTTCGGGTTTTTCGGCCAATATGGGTTCAAGTGGTTTTTCAGTTTATGATTTATTTGCCGATAATGGAGTGGATTTCAATACCAAATTAAGAGATGTAGTTTTCTCAACTTCTAGAGATGATAAAGTAGTTACAAATCAGCAACTAGAAATCTTTAGTGGTGGTTTTAGATTGGGTGATTGGCAGGAAAGTACTTATCTCTCTTTCGGAATGTACCAAGAATTAGATGTTTTAGCCTATATTCCAAAAGATTATGCCATTTTATATTTAGATGGAAATCGAGATTATCTTGGAAAAGTTTTTGATATGGGCGATTTGAATGCCAGAGGTGAACTACTTTCGGTTTTTCATCTTGGTTATCACAAAAAAGTAAATGAAAAAATAATTCTAGGGGCACGAGGAAAAATTTATTCGAGTATTTTTAATGTGTCATCAACAAAGAATTCGGGTTATTTTTATACTATTCAAGGTACCGATACAATGTATGAGCAAGTCATTTTAGCAGATGCTTTGGTAAATACTTCTGGATTGACAAATTATATCTATAATTACTCTGGCAATGCAAAAAGTGACGTTGTAAGTAAAGCTTTTTTTGGAGGCAATCTTGGCTTAGGATTAGATCTTGGCTTGACATATTACCCAAAAGGAAACCTTCAACTTACAGCAAGCTTAATAGATATAGGTTTTATTAATCATTCTAAAGAAATCGAAAGTTATAGTTATAAAGGGTATTACAATTATGTGGGTCTTACACCCGATTTTATTCTGGGTAACTCGGATGATATCTTAGAAGAATTCGAAGATGCCATTCCTCAAGATACTTTACACACAAAATATACCACTTGGCGTCCTTTGAAATTCAATTCTTCGATTCAATATTCCTTTGGCGATGGCAGAAGTTCAGACTGTAATTGTACTGGTGAAAATGAAAAAAAATACACCAATTCTGTCGGAGCACAATTGTTTGCAATGTCAGCGCCAAGAACTCCGCTTATGGCGCTAACGGCTTTTTACAGAAGACAAATTTTCGATTCCTTAGAAATGAAAGCTACTTATACGGTAGATTCTTTTTCTGCCAAAAATATAGGTTTAGGATTGTCAACAACCCTCGGAAAAGTCAATTTTTATTTTCTTGCTGACAATCTATTGGAATACCAAGATATTTCCAAAGCCAATAGTTTGTCCTTTCAATTGGGATTTAATATTATTTTTCCAGAAAAGAATACGCCTGAATAAATGTTTATTTTGAACTGCTGCGTTTGAAGCCTTTATAGATTTCTATCCAAAATACCGAAACAAATCCCACTAATATACTCAAACCTATTTGTGTTTTCGAAATATCATCAAACATAAAGAATTTTGAAAATACGGGTACAAAAAGCAGTAAATTAGTCAAAAGTATCGTGGTTCCAATGATAATCAAAACCAAGTTGTTTTTGTATCGAATAGTTGTAATTATCGAATAGTAGAACGATCGATTGGCTAATGTCAAGAAAATATTCGAAGCTATTAAAGTCAGAAAGATAATTGTTCGGGTAACGCTTTCATTGCAATTTTCTCTAACACAATATTGGTAAACAAATAACAGCCCAAGAGTGATTGCCAATCCTTGAATAATGCTGATTGTTATTTCTTTCAGATTAAAAAAAGTATTGGTAAAAGGGCGTGGTTTCTGCAGCATTAAATTCGATTCCATAGGTTCATTTTCATAGATGATGGAACATGTTGGACCCATTATAATTTCTAGAAAAATAATGTGAACCGGTGAAAATATATTAGGATAAATCCATCCTAAAGCCAATGGAATAAACACAATCATCACGATAGGAATATGAATAGAAATGATGTATTGAATGGCTTTTTTTAGGTTGATGTAGATTTTTCGGCCCATTGCTATGGCATCGGTCATTTTAGCTAAATCATCTTCAATCAGGATGAGGTTGGCGGCTTGTTTGGCAATTTCAGTTCCTTTTTTCCCCATTGCAATTCCAATGTGTGCCGATTTCAAAGCCGGCCCATCGTTTACGCCATCGCCAGTCATCGCTACAATTTGGTTGTTGTCTTTCAAAGCTTGAATGATTTTGAATTTGGCCTCGGGAAACATTCTGGTAAAAATGGTGGTTTCCATCACTTTTGCTTTCAATGTAGCTTCGTCCATTTTCATCAATTTATCTCCATTCAAAGTGTTTTCAGGATTTCTAAAACCTATTTGTTTCGCAATGGTTGAAGTAGTTATGGCATTATCTCCTGTAATTATTTTTACCTGAATACCTGCTTTGTAAAAAGTGTCGAATACTTTATTAATGTTCTGCTTTGGAGGATCATAAAAAGCAACCAATCCTTTAAAATTAAAAGAGAATTCTTGCTGTGTTTTTGGATAATGATCTCCTGAAAATTCCGAAATACCAACTCCCAAAACTCTGAACCCTTCCTTGGACATAGACTCAATAGCTAGGTTGATTTGTTGTATTTCTGCTTTAGATAAATTAGAACTCGCAATTATGGCCTCTGGTGCGCCTTTGGCAGCGATAATTTTTGTTCCTTTTTTGTTTTCAAAAATATGCGTCATCATCGGAGGATTTCCGCCCAAAGGATATTCATGTATTAATTTGAAATTAGGTCTGTCATCATCAATATCCAATTTCGAATAGGCATCGTGGAGCGTGATTTCCATACCATCAAACGGAATGGGTTCACTTGCCCACATTGCTATTTTGAATAATTCAATTTCTTCAATATTTAATTTTTCATTGAAATGGTTATTGTTTTTATCATCTGAAAACGTGTACCATTTGGCCAAACTCATTTTGTTTTCAGTAATGGTTCCAGTTTTGTCGGCGCAAATTACGGTTGCACTTCCTAGGGTTTCAACGGTTTTGGTTTGTTTTACGATTATCCCCATTTTCATTAATCGCCAAGCACCCAAAGCCATAAAAGTGGTGAAAGCCACTGGAATTTCCTCTGGAATAATACTCATTGCCAAGGTTAGTGCTTTTAATAAACTGTCTAAAAATAATCCGGAATTATAAAAATTAATTCCCCAGACAATACCAAAAATGATTAAACCAACAATTGACATTTTTTTTACAAAATTCCCAATTTGTAGTTGTAAAGGTGTTTTTTCTTCGGCAATGGAATCTAAACTTTTACCAATTTTTCCCAGCTGGGTTTGGTTGCCAATGGCAGTAACTTTGCAAATTGCCAAGCCACTTGCTGCAATCGTTCCTTGAAAAACCTGATTGTTTTCGGATTTTTCATTCTTGAAAACTGAAAGCGATTCGCCTGTAAGAATAGATTCATTTACCGAAAAATCATTTGATTGAATAATAAAACCATCAGCTGGAATAAAAGTACCTTCTTCGGTTTGAATTAAATCGTCTATAACAATTTCTTCGCTAGGAATTTCGATAATTTCCCCGTTTCGAATGACTTTACTTTTAGGTTGTGATAATTTTTTTAGCTCTTCGATAGCATTTCTGCTTTTCGATTCTTGATACAAAGAAATGGTAGAAACTAAAATAATTGCTACCAACATAAAAATACCATTGCTATATTCGCTGGTGATGAAATAAATGCTTGTAGCTAATAATAACAGTAAAAACATAGGCTCTTTGATCATTTCAATCAAAGAAGTAATAAAATGATTTTTATCTTGATGTTCTAGCGAATTTGATCCGTTTTTTTCTCTGGATAGAGTTACTTCTTCGTTAGTAAGGCCTTGTAATTTAGGGTTTGACGGTGTCATTGGGTATTTTCTAAAAACTTTTTAATATTCCGAATGAAAAATGTAACTAAGAATTAGTTCTGCAATGCAATTTACAATATTTATAGCAGAAGAATGGTGTTGTTTTCTTAAGATTGTCTATATTTGCACGCAATTTAACTACAACTTCAAATTGCAATGATAGCACACAACTCAAAAATTATCGGCGAAGGTTTAACTTACGATGATGTATTATTAGTTCCCAACTTTTCGAATGTACTTCCTCGTGAAGTTAGTATTAAATCAAAATTTTCAAGAAACATATCTCTTAATGTTCCAATCGTATCCGCTGCTATGGATACCGTAACTGAAAGTGAAATGGCAATTGCTATGGCTCAAGAAGGTGGGATTGGTGTTTTGCATAAGAATATGACTATCGAGCAACAAGCTGCCAAAGTTAGAAAAGTAAAACGTGCTGAATCAGGTATGATTATCGATCCTGTAACTTTACCATTAACTTGTATTGTTGCCGATGCAAAAAAAGCAATGAAAGAATATGGAATTGGTGGTATTCCAATTGTAGATGAAAATAAAATCCTAAAAGGAATTGTAACCAATCGTGATTTGCGTTTTGAAACTAATAATTCAAGACCTATAGTTGAAGTGATGACTAGCGAAAATTTAGTTACAGTTGCCGAGGGAACTTCATTAGCCCAAGCAGAAGTAGTTTTGCAAGGTCATAAAATCGAAAAACTTCCAGTAATTAATTCAGAAAATAAATTAGTTGGTTTAATTACTTTTAGAGATATTACCAAATTAACTCAAAAGCCAAACGCTAATAAGGATAAATTTGGACGTTTACGTGTAGCTGCAGCTTTAGGAGTTACTGCAGATGCTGTAGAAAGAGCAGCAGCTCTAGTCAATGCAGGAGTAGATGCAGTTATTATCGATACTGCTCATGGGCATACCAAAGGAGTTGTAGATGTGTTGAAAGCAGTTAAGGCTAAGTTTCCAAAATTGGATGTAATTGTCGGAAATATTGCTACGCCAGAAGCGGCTTTGTATTTAGTTGAAAATGGTGCCGATGGTGTAAAAGTGGGAATTGGTCCTGGTTCAATTTGTACAACTCGAGTAGTTGCAGGTGTTGGTTTCCCTCAGTTTTCTGCCGTTCTTGAAGTGGCAGCTGCTTTGAAAGGGTCTGGAGTTCCTGTTATTGCTGATGGTGGAATTCGTTATACAGGAGATATTCCAAAGGCGATTGCAGCTGGAGCCCACTGTGTGATGTTAGGCTCACTTTTAGCGGGTACAAAAGAATCACCTGGAGAAACAATTATTTTCGAAGGGAGAAAATTCAAATCGTATCGTGGAATGGGTTCTGTTGAAGCAATGGAAGGCGGATCGAAAGATCGTTATTTCCAGGATGTAGAGGACGATGTGAAGAAATTGGTTCCAGAAGGAATTGTAGGACGTGTACCTTACAAAGGCGAATTGGAAGAAAGTATGCAACAATTCATTGGTGGACTTCGTGCAGGAATGGGGTATTGTGGTGCCAAAGATGTTCCTACTTTGCAAGAAACAGGACGTTTTGTTCGTATTACTTCTAGCGGAATTACCGAAAGTCATCCTCATAATGTGACGATTACCAAAGAAGCTCCGAACTATTCGAGATAAATAAGACGAAAGTCTAAAATAATAAAGGTGTAAGAATTAGTTCTTGCACCTTTTTTTTGGTTGGATTTGTACAGGCTATATTTTAAGTTAAGCTTTATTTGTCATTCTGACGAAGGAAGAATCTCGTGTTAGTTGCTCACGATTGTTGAGATTACTTCATCTGTTCGCTATCGCTCGAGTCTTCCTTCGTCAGAATGACAAAATCATCGAAAAATCCTTTAACTTAATGACATTGCGCTCGCGCTAGCTGGAGTTGTAGGTGAATTACAAACAAAAGCACACACTTCTCTAAAAACAGCTTTCTATGACTTGAAAAACTTGTTTTTAAGCACCTCATTTTTTAAAAACTACAACTTAAAACCAAAAATAAACCTCGCTTAAATGTGCTTAAACGAGGTTGTTTTTTATACTTATTTTGAAAGTTTAGTTTTTGAATGAGGTTGCGCAACAGCTACGTGTGTTGGCAGTAGTTATTTTATTTCAAGTTTCAATTTATAGTTTTTCAAAACTTTGTGTTCTGAACAGTCATATTTATAACCATAAACTATAAGATTCTCTGCAATACTGTCAATTCCAAAATCTGAATTTACAAATTCTTGATTCGTTAATATTAAACCTTGTTTAGTTTTTGAAATTATTGCCATACTGGGCTGAACACAAGTACCGTTTAAATCTACTGGTTTTAACCAATATCTTATAACTGCACTGCAAGTTTTGTCTGATTTTAGATTATAAATTGTGTCATAATCAATACACACATTTCCTTTTGAATAATCTTTAATTTCATTTCTTGGGAGTGCTCCGTGAGATTTAAAATATTTATAGAGAAATTTTTCAGCCTCTATTTCGGTTATATTGGCGTAATTGTCATTTGAGTTCAGAATATTTGACAAAATTATAGTTGTATCAATAACTTTCAAATTTTCTTTCTTTACTAAACTATTGTTGCTTTTCGGAATCACAATTTCTTTGTTAACAGCATTTTCTTTTCTACAAGAAGTGAAAATTAAAACAATAAGAAATGGTAGTATTCTTTTCATAGATTTCTATTCGGTTTTTGATAATTACTGCCAACTTGTATATATGTCTGACAATGGCCGACTTATCCACCCTAAATCAGGTCGCTTTGTCTGACCAATGTCAGTTTTTTTTGTTTATCAAATATATAAAAAAATCATTACAAATTTTAATTGTTTCACTATGAAATAGTTTTTAGAATTATAATTTTTTTATCTAGCCCCGATGGAAGCCAATATCCTTTTGGGCTGGCGTTCAGCCCAAAAGATATGGCGTACAGCGGGAGGGAAGTTGTTCTGAAAAACTATCGTTATGCTCCAAAAAAAACACCAGCCTTTCGACCAGTGTTTGTATAAATTTAAACGAAATTGTTATTTCGGGGAGAGGATTCTTATTCGTGACCCAAATCGGTCAATAGTTTTTTATCTCCAACAATCCACAAAATATCGTCTTTTTCTAGTATAACATCCGATTCTGGGTTTAAGCTTCTTTTTCCTCTTTTTTCGATGCCCACAATCAATCCTTTAGTTTTTTCGCGGAGCTTCGATTCCTTGATGCTTTTTCCAATGAAAGTGTGATTTTTCAATTCGATTTGGTTTAAAACAATATCAGGTTCTCTGATTTCTGGGGAGACATCGGTTTCATGTTGGTCTAAATATTTTTTAAATTCTTGTACTTGCTTATCGGTTCCAATCACGCAGACTTCGTCTCCAGGGAAAATTCGTTCGTTTCTTTGAGGAATATGAATCGTGATTTCCCCTCTTTTGATGGATACAATATTGATGCCCAAGAGTTCTCTAAGTTGTAAGTTTTTTAAAGATTCACCAGCAATATTCGATGCTGTAGCAATATCAAAAACCGCCATGTGACCATCCCAAGGCGTTAAATCGCTTCTGCTTCTTTTGGCTTTCTCAATTTCTCTACCGTTTAAATTGGCTAGAAAATGATTCTCAATTTTATGGTATCGAATGTGGAGTTTTTTTCGAAAAATCGAATAAATTACGATAGCAATTATTAATGTAATCAATGCAATTATTGGCGAAAAGAAGATATTCAATAATAATCCAATGAAGAAAATAGACAACAAAATCCGTATAAAAAACAACATAGTCAGCGGACCACGAGATTTACGGTCA
>DAORUG010000120.1:0-9447 GCA_035433125.1 Flavobacterium sp. | reverse complement strand
TCTTGGGAATAAAACACTAAAGAAAATAGTGAAAAGAAAACAGTGAATAGACAAGCAGATTTTGTCTTTTTTAAATAAAATAAATGGTTCATCCGTAAATAGTTTTACGAATAAAAGGGGGAATTATTCTTTTGTTAAATTAAAAAATGATTTTGTTGAATTTCCAGAGGACGTGCACTTCCTCTTTAATTCTATTTTCCCTTAACAGCATTACCTGTTCAGGTTCGATGGGTATAATCTCAGCTCGTTATTTGGAGCACCCCTTTGAGACGGTTGCAAATATAGAAAAAGTATTAAGACAAAAGTATCAAGTATTAAGATTTTTAGGAATTAATTTTTGGTCTTGATACTTAATATTTTTAACTTATTCTAAAAATCTGGTTTTCTGCGGGATTTTTTTATTTCGGATAGGTTTTTTTTGTCCTTGATTCGTTTTCTAATAACCGACTTAGGGATTTTTGTAGCTTTCCTAATTTTTGGAACCACAAGTCCAGCAGTAATGATGTCCAAAAATCGCTTGATAACAATCGACTTGTTTTTGAGTTGGCTTCGATCTTCGTCACAATTCAAAATTAGAATTTGCTCTGATGTTAATCTGTTGGCCAATTTATTTTCTAGCAAGGCTTTTTCCTCTTCGGACAACCCCTGCGAGTTTTTCAAATCGAATGACAATACCACTTTCGAGGAAACTTTATTCACGTTTTGTCCGCCAGCACCGCTACTGCGAACTGCTTTGAATTGTAGTTCGGATATGATTTTTTCAGGTTCCAAAATTATTAAGGTTGGTGTGGAGGTTTCAATAAATCATTTACTGTTTTCACCGGATTAAAGGTTATTAATGGTACTTCAACAAAAATAGTGATCCATTTTGCCATCGCTCCATTCCATAAACCTGGTAATTCATAACTTTTTAGTTGTTCTCCATCCTTATTTTTCTGCACAATAAAACCACTATTATTATCGACAAAATCTGGCAAATAAAATTTATTCCCTTTATAATTGTGTATACCACAAACTAAATCTACCGGATTAAAATGTGTGGAACGAGAAAAGATTTTAGCTTGTTCTGGATTGGTTAAATCTATTTGTGAAGTTTCTACAATTTGCAACGAAACGGCTCCTTTTGAATCTCGAACCATGAATGGTCCTCCACCAGTATCTCCTTCGTTTTTCACCATTCCACAAACACGAATGGGTCTATCAAGAATTTTTCTGAAGTGGGCAATTTGGTTTTCTAAAGTATATTTTAAAACATCCTTAGAAACTTTTATATTCAGTTTGTGTTTGACAAAATCTATAATTTCTTTTACATTTATGTCCCTACCATCTTCAATAGCTTGCAAATAGTTAAAAATCTGATTTTGTAATTCTACCATAATTCCGGCTAACGCTTTTTTGTACAAAACATTGATTCCTTTATGATTTTGAATTACATTGTCGATGTTTTTCACAAAAATTACGTCGCCATCAAGCTCATTTAAGTTTTCTATCAAAGCGCCGTGACCTCCGGGTCTAAACAAGAGTTTGCCTTTTTTATCTCTAAATGGATTGTTTGCATTGTCAACAGCCAGAATATCTGTTTCTTTATTTTGATAAGAAAAACGGATGTCAATTTTGGTTTGAGTTTCTTCCTCAACTTTCGTTTTTATATCCTCAATTACCTTTTCAAAAGCTAGCAGATGGGTTTCGGATATTGTAAAATGCAAATGAGAATTCCCATTCGAACTCGCATACTTAGTACATTCGTACAAATGTTCCTGTATTGGAGTTGCATTATACGTTTTGTATCGGTGAAACGGAAGTATCGCCTTGGGTTTGTTCGCATAATTAAAATAATCGGATGAAAGCAATGTTTTAATAAAATAGAAATTTTTATAATCACTTTCTAAATTGTCAAAATTTGGATATATTTCTTTCAACTTCTTTTGAACTTCATCAAAAAAAGGAAATTTTTCTAAGCCCACAATAAAAATAGACAATTCGATGTCTTTTTTCCTGTTGATGTAGGCATTGATGCTTTCATTTTCAATATCGAAATCATTCAAAAACTCATTCAAAAACTGAAACATTCTGCTTGCAGCTCCTGAAGCTGGTACAAATTTTATTAACTTTAAATTTGATTTATTGTCATCATAAAAATTTGCTTTTTGCTGAATTCCGTCTTCTGAAAATTTTACAATTCCTTTGAAAACAAGCGCAGGTTCTACTAAAACAGATTTGTTAATTCCAGAATTATAAAATTTAATTTGTTTTTTAATTTTATTAAATGGTATTCCATGTTCGTATATCTGAACGAAATCACTCGAAGAAAATCCCATTTTTTTTGCTTTTGCAAAATCTTCTAAGATGGTGATTGCTGTATTAAAACGCGTGTCTTTATCGCCAGAAAGCGTAATAAATGATTTATTATTGTCTATTAAAGTTTGCTTGAAAGCATCAAAAACAGTTTCTCTTCCTTCGGGTTTGTCTCTCAAATCATCTTTTTCCCATGGAAAATCAATATTCGTAAGAAAAAACAAATCGTATTCGTGCTTGCGCGCAGCTTTGTCTAAAGTAGGGTCACAAAAGTTATAATACACTTCCGAAAACACTTTGGTTACCAATAAATTAGTATCACAAAAAAGGAATTTATCAGCTGTTGAAAGCCTTTCGTTTTCTATATTTATTTGTCCATAAGCAATGGGTAACATATCGCTTACATCGCAAACTTTTGCTGTTTTATCCCATTTTTCTTGGAGATAATCACGAGCAAATTCCGGAACCCATGCCGTTTTGAAATGCTCGGCGAGTTGAGTTGCTAAAGTAGTTTTACCTGTAGATTCTGGCCCAAAAAGAGCTATTTTTAAAATTTCTGAGTCTCCTGTATTGTGGAGTTGTTTAAGATTTTTTTCCATTCTGAATAACCGTATATAGCAACAATTGTAAAAATTAAATACTGCAAACTAGTAAATGTGAACCCTTTTGCAAAATACAAAGGAATAGAAATAATATCTCCTATTATCCAAAAAATCCAATTTTCGATTTTTCGCTTTGCCATTAACCACATACCTACAAAAAATATTGCGGTCAAAAAGGTGTCAATGTATGAATACAAATTGGTAAATTTATTAAAATAAAAATAAACTAACACTACAAAAATTATAGTGGCTGTGAAAAGCACAACAGCAATTCCCTTTTCTTTATTGTTCATTACAGCAATTGGAAACTCAACCTGATTTCCTTTTTTTCGGGTCCAATGATACCAACCATAAATACTCATAACAAAATAATATACATTGATCATTGAATCACCAAGTAACTCCCATTGCCAAAGTAAATAGGCATAAATAAACGTGCTCACTAATCCTGTTGGAAACACTAAAATATTATCTTTTTTGGCGAACCAAACACTCAATAAACCAAAGATTGCTCCAGTAATTTCTAGAATAATATCCACTTGGTGATAGTTTCTATATTGAGAAAAAAAGTATTCAAACATATTGCTGATGGTCCATTTAGATTAAGCCCTTCGACACTGCTTAGGGTTATAATTACAATGATTTATTTGTTAAAAAAATTGAAGTCTTTTTCGAAAGCAGTTCCAATGACCACTAAATCTGCACCATAATCGTATGCTTTTTGAATTCCTTGTAAATCTACAATTCCGCCACCAACAATTAACGGAATTTCGATATTTTGAGAAACTAATTTAATCATTTCTTTAGGAATAGGATAATCTGCTCCGCTTCCCGCTTCAAGATATATCAATTTATGACCCAATAATTCACCCGCTTGGGCGGTTTGCAAGATGCATTCTGGATTATTTCTGTCTAAAGGCTTGGTTTTACTTACGCGTTCTACGGCAGTTTTTGTTCCGCTTTCTATTAAAATATATCCTGTGGAAATAACTTCTAAGTTGGTTTTTTTGAGGATTGGAACAGCTTGGACTTGGTGTTCGATTAGGAAATCTGGATTTCTACCAGAAATCAAAGACAGGAACAAAATAGCATCGGCTTGGTCTGAAATTTGGGATGGATTTCCTGGGAAAAGTACAATTGGTAAATCGCAGTTTGGTTTAATTTTTAAAATCAAATCGTCGATAATGTTATTTTCGACAATACTACCGCCAATGAAAATGTGAGTTGCAGGCGATTGATTTATTTTTTCGAGTAACAGCTCAATTGTATCTATATCAATTTTGTCTGGATCAAGAAGAATGGCGAGCAATTTTTCGTTTTCTGTTTTCGATTTAAGGATGTTGTTGTAGATGTTTGTCATATTTTACTAAACTAATATTTTTGTTGTGTTTAGATTTGACAACTTTTAAAAAGTTGTCAAATCTGTTTCTAACTTTTTTAATCCTCAATAAAAAAATCTCTTTCAATTGAATCAATTTTACTTGCATATTCTATATGACAATATTTAAAATTATCAGTATCCTCAAAATAACTAATTAGTTCTTCTTTTAATAATTTAGTCTCTTTATTTGAAATAATATTATGATATGATGACCATTTCCAATCTCTAAAATCTTTAACTAAATTGTGTTTTTGTGCATTAGTATTGATGTAACAAGCTAATTCTCTTAAATAATTTTCCTCTTCTACTCTAACGCGTTTAAAAGGTGTTTGAAAAAGTGTCCCAATTCTTTTTTGTTCTTTGTTAAAAGCCATTGCATAACTTTGAAAAAACTTTTTAAATTGATGACTTACAATATCGTGTGTGGATTTTTGTTGATTAGGCAATTCAAGATTTGACAACTTTTGAAAAGTTGTCAAATCTGTCAAATCATTCACTTTTATCATAAAATGGAAATGGTTTCCCAATAAATTATAAGCATAAATTTTTATATAATTGGACAAATATTTATCAAATTGTCGAATAAAATAGGCGTAATTTTCATCCGATGTAAACATAGGTTTTTTATCCACTGTTCTATTATAAACGTGATATATCCCATCGTTTTCAAATCGTGTGTAATAATGTTCCTTTTTAGCCATTTTTTGGGTTTTATCTATTTATTTAGATTTGACAACTTTTGAAAAGTTGTCAAATCTTCTCGAAAGCATAAACTAAGGTAAAACCTTCGAATTCCTCGAAATGGATGGAGAATTGCTGCTTTATATTTTCTAATTCAAGAATTGCAGTTGTTTTTTGGTCTTCAATTTCAAATGGATTGACTTGAATGTGATCTTTGAAACTGATTCCTTTCTCGTTTCGGATTTTGAAAATGGCTTCTTTGGCTCCCCATTTAATGGTCAGTTTTTTGATGTAATCTTGAAGATCGAAACTTTTTAATCGATTCAATTCGGTTTCGTTTACAAATTTATCGGCGATGCGAATGATTTTTTCTCTTTGCATTTCGATGTCGATTCCAACGGCTTCATCACTGATAATAATGGCCGAAAAATGATGCGAATGTGTAATAGAAACGTGTTTGCCATCACGGAAATATGGTTTTCCAAATTCGTCGTAATGCAATTCATAATCTGTATAACCCGCTTCCTTCAATAGCATTCTTACACTCAAGAAAGCGCGTTGGTGCATTACGGACTTCATTTTGTTCAATCGGGCTTGGGTTTTTTCTTTCAAAATTACTTTGCCCAATAATTCCTCGAAAGATTCGGTGATTTCCCAAATCAGGATTTGAGTTGAGGGGCTATAATTTATAGTTTTGTATAAAGGCATTTTAGTAACGTGATTTTTAGCCCCGATAGTAGCGGCATCCTTTTTTTGCGCTTTTTTGCGCAGAAAAAGATATAGCGGATAGCGGGATTAGCTCCACCCTTCGACTGCGCTCAGGATGACATTAATATTATTTCATTATAATTCAAAAGATTACAGAATTAAACAATTCATAAATGTTCCCGAATGCTTTTTAAATTATAAGTTATTCCGTAAATTTGCAAAAATTTTATAATTACAAATATACTATAAATGAGTACATCGACTATGCCTTATGTGGCTTTCAAAGTAAAAGACATTTCTCTAGCGGCTTGGGGAAGAAAAGAAATTGAATTGGCTGAAGCTGAAATGCCAGGTTTAATGGCGCTTCGTGCAGAATACAAAGACGAACAACCTCTTGCTGGTGCTCGTATTGCAGGATGTTTGCATATGACTATCCAAACTGCAGTTTTAATTGAGACTTTAATTGCTCTTGGTGCTGAAGTGACTTGGAGTTCTTGCAACATTTTCTCAACTCAAGATCAGGCTGCTGCTGCGATTGCTGCTGCTGGAATTCAGGTTTATGCTTGGAAAGGTCTTGATGAAGAATCTTTTGACTGGTGTATCGAACAAACTTTGTTCTTTGGCGAAGACAGAAAACCATTGAATATGATTCTTGATGATGGTGGTGATTTGACCAATATGGTTATTGACCGTTTCCCAGAATTGGTTCCTGGAATCAAAGGATTGAGCGAAGAAACTACAACTGGTGTTCACAGATTGTACGAAAGAGTAAAAGCGGGAACGTTGCCAATGCCTGCTATCAACGTAAATGACTCAGTTACTAAATCGAAATTTGACAACAAATACGGTTGTAAAGAATCTGCTGTAGATGCTGTTCGTCGTGCTACTGATATTATGTTGGCTGGAAAAAGAGTAATTGTTTGTGGTTACGGAGACGTTGGAAAAGGAACTGCTGCTTCTTTTAGAGGTGCTGGTTCTATTGTGACGGTTACCGAAATTGACCCGATTTGTGCTTTACAAGCTGCAATGGACGGTTATGAAGTGAAAAAATTAAACACTGTTGTTGGAAATGCTGATATCATCATCACTACAACTGGAAATAAAGATATCGTTTTGGGTTCTCATTTCGAACAAATGAAAGACAAAACTATCGTTTGTAACATCGGACACTTTGATAACGAAATTGATATGGCTTGGTTGAACAAAAACCACGGTGCATCAAAAATCGAAATCAAACCACAAGTGGACAAATATACTATCGCTGGAAAAGATATTATCATTTTGGCCGAAGGTCGTTTGGTAAATCTTGGTTGCGCTACAGGTCACCCAAGTTTTGTAATGAGTAACTCATTCACCAACCAAACTCTAGCTCAAATCGAATTGTGGAAAAACAGCGCGGCTTACAACAATGACGTATATATGTTACCAAAACATTTGGACGAAAAAGTAGCAATGTTGCACTTGGCAAAACTAGGAGTTGAACTAGAAACTTTACGTGTGGATCAAGCGGAATATATTGGCGTAGCGGTTGAAGGGCCTTTTAAACCGGAGTATTACAGATATTAATTGTTATTCCCGCGAAGGCGGGAATCCAATCCTATTATTTTAGAGCCCTTGCAGGAAACTGAACTAAATTCAGTTTAAATGTGAGGGTTTTTTGTTTCCAAAACTATAAGTATTGTTTCTAAGCATACTTGTTTATTGTTCACAATCCTCTACAAGAAGAAAAAAATCACTCAATTTTATTCCAAAATAATCACATATTTTTAATAACGTTGAAACAGTAATATTCTGTTTGCCTTGTTCAATTCTAGCTAAATGAATACCAGTATCAAAGTAAAAAACCTCAAGAGTGATGTTCTTTTTCTTTCGTATTTCCTTAATACAAAACACAATTCGCTGATTAAGATTGATATTTTGAAGTTGTCTTGGCATAAAGCCAAATTCCGCATAGCAATTGGAAATAATAATTACATATATGTCATTATTTAAAATAATTTTTTAAATTTGTATAAACAATAGGGAAAGCTGAAAACTGAACAAGAGTAGGCACAATATTAATTAAAAATGAAAAAAATATTTATTATCTCAACATTTGTGTTATTTGCCTTTACTCTAAATGCACAAACAAAAATAACAATGCTTAAAGAAGGAGGGATTTATACAGTTCCTTGTAAAGTAAACGGTCTTCCTCTTAAATTTATTTTTGACACAGGTGCGTCAGATGTATCAATTTCATTAACAGAGGCTTTGTTTATGCTCAAAAACGGATACTTAAAAAAAGAAGATATTGGAGAAAGTGTTTATTATAGTATTGCCAACGGTGATGTTGCTAAAGGCACAAAACTAAACATTAAAGAAATTGAATTTGCTGGATTAAAATTATATAATATTGAAGCATCAATTGTACACGAAACTGAAGCTCCATTACTGTTAGGACAATCTGTAATTTCTAAACTTGGAAAAATTCAATTAGAAGGAAATATATTGACAATTTTGACAAAAGGACAAAATACATATGATTATTCAAACAACTCAAACAACACAGTCAACAATGATTATAATTCTTCAAAATCAACAGGGATAGAAAATCCATACTCAATGAATTTTACAGGAACCCATACTGTTTATTCATTTAGTCCAATAGTAGATAAGCCAAGTATGGGAGATAATGAAAAACAAATTGGAATGGCAGAAAATAATGCTGTAACAATTATAGAAAAATTTAATGATAAGTTTTACAAAATAAAATCAGGCAATCAAATTGGTTATCTATGGACAGGTTGGTTTAAAAATTAATAATAATGGCAAAAACACCCAAAAATCACGGAAAATCTTGGTCAAATCAAGATGTAAGCAAGTTAGAAAAACTTGTAAAAGGAAATACACCAACTGGTTTATTAGCATACGAACTTGGTAGAACCGAAGAGGCAATTCGAGCAAAAGCATCAGAGTTGGAAATTTCTTTAAAACCTACAAATCAAAGTCCATATAATAGACTGAAAAAATAAAACCCAAGCCCTCATTGAAGTGTTCCATTTTCATAAATAACATCAAAACTCCTAACTTTCAAAAGTCTAGGAGTTTTTTTAACAATCAAGTCCTTAACAACAACCTGAAATATTTTATGTATTTGTATCTTAATTGATTACTTATTAAAATGACTACACTTACTGTAAACATAAAAGACATTTCTCAAACTGCCATCATCAAAAAAATTTTGAAAGCTTTTGATGTGGAAGTAATTGAGCAAAATAATGAAATTACAAATCCAGAAATAATCGAAAGATTAGAGAAACATCATAAAAACTTTCAAGATTCTGCCTACAGAGAAGAAAACTACTCCAAAGTAGACACCAAAAAAAATATAGAATATTCTAATTTGATTTTAGATTAGCCCAAATCTTCCAACAAAACCAAAATTTTTTCTTTCAATTCTGGTAAATTAATTTTAATGACATCCCAAATTGTTATATCATCAATACCGAAATATTCGTGAATGACAAGATTTCGAAGTCCAATAATTCTTGCCCAAGGAATGGAGGAATTGTTGTTTAAAAGGTTTTCGGATAGTCGATTGCTGGCTTCTCCAATTATTTCGAGTTGCCGTAAACTAGCATTAAACATCATCGAATTTTTTACAAAATGCTCAAAATCGAAATCCTGTATATAGTTTTCAATTTCAGTTATAGCATCTAAAATATGAAGCAATCGAACTTTATCGCCTAATCTATCTTGCATAAATTAGTTTTTTTTCTTTGTCTAAAATAGGTTGAATGT
>DAORUG010000119.1:0-9514 GCA_035433125.1 Flavobacterium sp. | reverse complement strand
TGAATAATTTGGCGACTACAACTTATACTTTTACTCCAACTGTGGGTCAATGTACCGTAACTCCAGTTACGATGACGATTGTGGTCAATCCGATTGAGGCGGTTTTTACTCAAGTAGCTCCAATTTGTTCAGGACAAACATTAGCTGCTTTACCAACCACTTCTGACAATGGTGTGACTGGAACTTGGTCACCAGCAATAAATAATTTGACAACTACAACTTATATTTTTACACCAACTTTAGGACAATGTACTGTAACTCCGGTTACGATGACTATTGTTGTTAATCCGATTGAGGCGGTTTTTACACAAGTAGCTCCTATTTGCTCAGGTGAAACTTTGGCTCCTTTGCCAACCACTTCTGACAATGGAGTAAGTGGAACTTGGTCACCAGCAATGAATAATTTGGCGACTACAACTTATACTTTTGCACCAACTTTAGGTCAATGTACAGTAACTCCGGTTACAATGACGATTGTGGTCAATCCGATTGTACTACCGACCTTTACGGCTATTGCGCCATTTTGTTCCGGTTCAGTAAGCCCCGTTCTTCCAACAACTTCCAATAATTCAATTACTGGGACTTGGAACCCTACAACAGTAAGCAATATTAATTCGGCCACTTATACTTTTACTCCAACTGAGGGACAATGTGCAACAACGACAACTTTAGATATAATAATTATTCAAAAAACAATTCCGTTGTTTGACCCAATTGCTGATGTTTGCTATGATTCAACAGCGCCTATCTTACCCCTGACCTCAACAAATGGAATTACTGGAACTTGGAATCCACCAACTGTTAGTAATACCGTTTCAGCCATTTACACCTTTACTCCAACTGATGGTATTTGCGCAACTACGACAACATTGACAATCAATATAAATGCAATTACACCATTATTTGATACTGTCACTCCTATTTGTGCAAATGAAACAGCTCCTATATTGCCCTCAACATCAACAAATGGAATTACAGGAAATTGGAACCCTGCAATTGTTAGCAATACAGTTTCGGCCAACTATGTTTTTACGCCAAATGCCGGTCAATGTGCTACAACTTCAACTTTAAGCGTGACCATAAATCAAATTGTAACCCCAACATTTACAGCCATTGCACCAATTTGCTCGGGTTCAGTGAGCCCTGTTTTGCCATTAACATCGAATAATGCTATTACAGGAACCTGGAATCCTGCAACAATAAGCAACACTCTATCCGGAACCTATACTTTTACACCAACCGCTGGTCAATGTGCAACTTTTACTACTTTGGATGTTATAGTCAATCCAAATATCACCCCACTTTTCACACCAATAGCTCCAATATGCTCGGGTGAAGTTAGTCCCGTGTTACCACTTACATCAACTAATGGCGTGACTGGAACTTGGAATCCTGCAACGGTTAGCAATACTTTATCTGGAAATTATATTTTTACACCCAATTCAGGTCAATGTGCACCGGCAGCGACTTTAAGCGTAGTTGTTAATCCGTCACCAACTTCGATTGCATTAAAAACTACCGATGTTATTAATGAACGACCAGATGGAATTATTGAAATAACGGATGTGACAAGTGGTTTAGCACCGTTTAATTACAGCATCAATAATAGCTCGTTTACACCAAATACAATATATTCAAACCTAAATCCTGGTAATTATACTGTGACAGTTCAGGATTCAAATGGTTGTGTATTTAGTAAAGAAGTGACTGTAAATTCTATATGCTTGATTCCAAATGTAATTTCACCAAATAATGACACTTTTAATGACACCTTCGACCTTACAGGTTGCGATGTTGAAAAACTTCAAATTTATAATAGATATGGAGTTGAAGTAAATGATTTTAGAAATTATTCTGACCAATGGAGCGGCAATAATAGAAAAGGAGAATCTTTACCTGATGGCACTTATTTTTATGTAGCCGAAATAAAAAATGGAACTTCAAAATCGGGTTGGGTATTTATTACCCGATAAAATTAAAAAACGCCCAATATTGGGCGTTTTTTATTACCGATTCATATTTTGCATTTCATAAATAAAAGTATCTAAATCAACTTTTTTATCTACCAATGCCAATGCTTTATTAACGATGTAATTTACATTGCTAGTAGTAAAACCAAGGGCTATAGCAAATTTTCGCAAAAGAGTTTCTTGCTTATCCCCCAAATGATGATCGTGATGAACCACTCTGGAAATGTTATATAAATTCTCTAATCTTTCAACATATAAATAAGGTGGATTGAGAGGGTATTTCAATGGATCTTCTAAAATCTCTTTATATTCCTCTTCCGAAATATTTAGTTTTATCGCCAACTTGTCTAAAAACTTTTTTTCGTCTGGATCAAATTTCCCTCCATCTGCATACAATACACGAACTGCTGCAGAAAAACGACCTTTAATTCGATTTTTGAATTCGCTATCAAATAATTCGGCTATTGACATAATAATACGATTTAAATTGTTTTATAAAGTTACGATTATTTTCGATTTTTTCAAATTCAACTGCCAATATTTTTATTACACAATCATCATTAGAATAAAAAAAATGACATAAAAAATGCTTTTAACAGTGTGGTATAAATCTAATTTCAAAATAAATTGTAAGTTTGACAACCCCTAATCTTAATACTTATTTACAATGTCAGAATTTTGGATTTTTTTCGAAAAAGGCTTGAGGCATATTCTAGATTTATCAGCTTATGACCACATTTTATTTTTAATAGCATTGACAATTCCTTATGCCTTCAAAGACTGGAAAAGATTACTGCTTTTAGTGACCATTTTTACCGTTGGTCACACAGTAGCATTGCTGTTATCGGTTTTTGGAGTGGTAATTATTAAAGTCAATTTAGTCGAATTTTTAATTCCAATAACCATTCTAATCATTGCTTTTTTTAATCTTTTCACAGCCGGAAAATCTTCAAAACAAGAAAGTATTAGCGTTATCGGATTTGTGACTTTGTTTTTCGGAATCGTTCACGGTTTGAGTTTTGCAGGCTATTTCAACACCTTGTTGGGTGGCTCGCCTCAGTCAAAATTATTACCGTTATCAGAATATTCACTAGGAATTGAAACATCTCAAATAATTGTAGTTTTTATTGTGTTGATACTTTCGTATATTGTCCAAACTTTCTTCCGGTTTTCAAAACGCGATTGGACCTTAGTGATGTCGTCATTTGTAATTGGAGTGGTTTTACCAATGATTATTTCGAGCGAAATCTGGAATAGATAAATTAAAAAATGGAAAATAAAAAATTAAATAAATACGACAAAGCCTATCTTCGAATTGCCAAAGAATGGAGCCTTTTGTCCTATTGTAAACGCAAACAAGTGGGTGCAATAATCGTTCGAGATAAAATGATTATTTCCGATGGATACAACGGAACGCCTTCGGGTTTTGAAAATTGCTGCGAAGACGAAGCAGGCTTAACCAATTGGTATGTACTTCACGCTGAGGCGAATGCCATTCTAAAAGTGGCCAAATCTACCCAAACTTGCGAAGGAGCCACACTTTATATCACCCTTTCGCCTTGCAAAGAATGCAGCAAATTGATTCATCAATCTGGGATAAAAAGAGTGGTTTACCAAATTGGATACAGAGATACTTCGGGAGTAGATTTCCTAGTAAAAGCTGGTGTAATCGTAGAACAAATTGAAGTTTTAGACTAAAATGAAAATCAATCCTAAATACTTTCCAATACTTATTTTTGGGGCTCTTGCCTTTGGAATTCTTTTGGGTGGATGGCTCAATTTTCCGGAGCAAAATCAATTTTTAACCAAAAACAATTCGAAAAACAAGCTCAACAAACTGCTTGATTTTATCGACAACGAATATGTCGATAAAGTAAATTCGGATTCAATAACCAATCGTGCCATCGACAATATTTTGGCGCAATTGGACCCGCATTCCGTTTACATTCCGCCCAGCGAGCAAGCTCAAGTTGCCGAAAGTATGCGAGGTGAGTTTGTGGGAATCGGGGTGAATTTTTATATGTATAAAGATTCTTTGGCTATTATAAAAACCATCGAAAACGGCCCTTCGGAAAAAGCGGGAATTCAATCGGGAGACCGGATTTTGTATGCCGATAAAACAAAATTATTTGGACGAAAACTACCAACAGACAGCCTATTTTCTAAACTAAAAGGAAAAGAAGGTTCCGAAATTTTGGTCACCGTTTATAGAAAATCCGAAAACAAAAAATTAAATATTAAAATCAAACGAGGTGTTATCCCCATAAAAAGTGTCGATGCCGCCTTGCTTTTGAACCCGACAACGGGCTACATCAAAATCAATAGATTCGCCGAAAGTACTTTCGACGAATTCAAAACTGGTTTAACCAAATTAAAAGAAAAAGGCATAAATTCACTTGTGATTGACCTTCGCGACAACGGCGGCGGATATCTAGAACAAGCTGTGGCTATTGCCGATGAGTTTCTAACCGACAAAAAATTAATTGTTTTTACAAAAGACAAAAACGGGACAACCGATAAAACTTTCGCAACTAAAACAGGCAGTTTCGAGAACGGAAAATTATTTGTTTTAATCAACGAAAACAGCGCCTCGGCGAGCGAAATATTGGCTGGAGCCATTCAGGATAATGACCGAGGAACCATAGTGGGACGCCGTTCTTTTGGCAAAGGATTGGTGCAACGCGAAATGGATTTTGACGATGGCTCGGCCGTGCGATTGACGATTGCTAGATATTACACTCCAACAGGACGTTCTATACAAAAACCCTATACAAAAGGCTCCGAAGATTATTTAAATGAAGCCGAATCGCGTTTTAAAAGCGGCGAATTGTATCATAAAGACAGTATAAAAACGCCCACTACACCGAAATTCAGAACGCCAAAAGGCAAAATTGTCTATGGTGGTGGTGGAATTGTTCCTGATGCTTTCGTTCCGCTTGAGTTGGAACCAAGCAAAGAGCACACGGCTTATTTATTGCAAACAGGAGTTTTAGGACAATTTGTTTTTGAACAATTAGATTACAATCGAAACGTTTTTAAAGGATTGACTTTCGGACAATTTAAAGTCAAAATGGAGGGAACGGATTTGTATTTCAATGCTTTTCAAAACCACCTTTTCAAGAATGGATTGAATATGAATTTAGACAAAAACAAATCATTAGTAAAACGTTATTTAGCAGCAGAATTTGCTCGACAGTTATTCAATGAAAGTAAGTTTTATGAAATTGTGTTGAAAGAGGATGCGATGATTGATGCGGTTTTGAAATAAACTAATTCGAAATCAAGTCAGATTTGATTGTAAATTTAAGATTATACGAGATTATATTAGAAAAAGCATGAAAAAAATTATATTTTTATTACTATTGACCACTTCCTTTTTTGTGAGTGCCCAACAGCAATATACTATCGAAAAAGACATACATTATTACCCTGATGCAGTTAATAAAAATGATAAATACATCGATTCTCAATGTTCTTTGGATATTTATTATCCTAAAAATTCTAAAAACTTTGCCACAATTGTTTGGTTTCACGGTGGCGGACTCACGGGCGGAACAAAAGAAATTCCGAATGCATTGTTAGAAAAAGGATTTGCTATAATTGGGGTTGGCTACAGGCTTTCGCCAAAAGTAAAAGCAGCTGCTTGCATAGAAGATGCTGCTGCTGCAATTGCTTGGGCATTTCAACATATAGAGAATTATGGAGGCAGATCCGATATGATTTTTTTGTCGGGACATTCCGCAGGAGGCTATTTAACAATGATGGTGGGGCTTGACAAAAAATATTTGGCTAAATATGAAATCGATGCTAATAATATTGCAGGAAATATTCCTTTAAGCGGACAAACTATTACCCATTTTACCATTCGTAAAGAAATGGGGATAAAAGAAACACAGCCTTTGATTGACGAATATGCACCACTTTACTTTGTTCGTCCTGACGCTTCACCCTTATTACTTATTACTGGAGATCCAGAAATGGAATTACTCGGACGTTATGAAGAAAACGCTTATATGTGGCGAATGATGAAACTGGCTGGACATAAGCGTACCACAATATATAAACTAGAAGGTTTTAATCATGGATCTATGGTTGAGCCAGCTTTTCCATTATTAATAAAGGAAGTTAACACAATAAAAAAGGAAATTTTAGAAAGAAAATAATAAAAGTAAAATTTATTATTTTTAGGATTATTTCTTTATACTATCGTGAACTTGAGTATGATTGCCTCCATTCCATAAAGTCAGAATATCGGTAGCAACAGCAGCGCCAGTTCCTGCAGCAATCGCAACTTGGCTTCTCGAACCCGCCAAAGTTCCGGTGACATAAATCCCTTCGGCAACTTTGTGGTCGTTGTTTTTGAGTTGAATTCTTTGCTTTTCAGTCGGTGCTTTTTGGTGAGGCTCGACATAGTGCATCAAGCCTTCGATGGCAAAAGTATTAGCCGCACCAATCCCTATAACAACCATTTTGGATTTATACGTATTCTTATTAGTAGTAATGGTGAATTCAGGAGATTCTCCTTCAATCTTAAGGACTTTTTCGCTTGAAATTTGAGTAATATGAGGATAGGTTTCGGATAAATGTTGAATGCTTTCTAGTAGTAAATCAGCGCCTAATTTGCCTGGAGAAATTCCGTAAACATTATTTAAAACCGCTTCCTGTAGATTAGAATTTTTTTGATGTGCAATAACACCAATGGTTTTTTCGGTGACAAAAGGTTTGTTTTTGGCTGAACCCAAAACTAAAGCACAAGACATGCCAGAAACGCCGCCGCCAATGATTAAAACATCAAACATTAGAATTTATCGTTCATTTTTTCTTCGATACTTTTTGACATTCTAAAAATCAATAGAATTAAAATAGCACAAAATGAAGCCGCAATTCCAATAAAAGCAATCATACTGTTGCCTTCGAGAGGATGTTCAAAGTCAAGCAAACTAATATTGAATATAATTAGACCGATTGCTAAAACGACCAATATGTTAGTGAAAATTTTCATGAAAATAGTATTTTGTAAAAATGTTGGGTAAATTTATAAAAATTTAATTTACAGGAACAAATCTTTAACATTACCGGCAAATAATTTAACAGCAATTGCCAAAAGAACTACTCCAAAAGCCTTCCTTATCACTCCTAAACCATTTTTTCCTAACATTTTTTCGATTTTGGCCGATGATTTCAAAACGATATAAACCACAACAATATTCAAAACAATAGCAATAATAATATTTAGGGTTTGGTATTGGGCTTTCAATGACAATAAAGTAGTCATCGTTCCAGCACCTGCAATTAACGGAAAAGCAATTGGGACAATCGATGCTGAACTTGATTCTTCGTCACGATAAATTCGAATTCCCAAAATCATTTCAAGAGCCAAAAAGAACAAAACAAAAGATCCCGCAACAGCAAATGAATGCACATCGATACCAATTAAATTTAATAATTCTTCTCCAACAAAAAGGAAAATAATCATAATCATTCCTGCTACTAGCGACGCTTTCTCGGACTCAATGTGGCCGTGTTTTGCTTTCAAATCGACCATAATTGGAATCGTTCCCACGATATCAATTACAGCAAAAAGCACCATTCCTACGGTAATTATTTCTTTAAAATCCAATTCCATAATTCTTAAATTTATGGTGTAAAAGTAGTGCATTCTATGCGGTTAAAACATAAATAAGGGTTAATTTTTGACAAAAGCATCGAGGAAAGTTGTTCATTGTATTAATTTTAAACTAAGATATTGAATAGTTACAGCACTATTTTTGAGATAAAAAAACTAAAAATTTAACATTCGAAATTCAGAATTGCAAAGTATCTTTGCAAAATGTTTCAACTAGGAAAAACCATCGTATCGGAAGATATTCTCGAAAAAGAATTTGTTTGTAATTTATCCGCTTGCAAAGGCGCTTGTTGCGTCGATGGCGATGCTGGAGCACCTTTAAACGAGGCCGAAACCAAGATTTTGGAAGACATTTATCCAATCATAAAACCCTTTCTTCGCAAAGAAGGCATAGCTGCTATTGAAGCACAAGGAACTTGGACAAAAGGCACCGATGGCGATCTCGAAACTCCTTTAATTGACAATAAAGATTGTGCCTACGTCATCTTTGACGGCAAAACTGCACTTTGCGGTATTGAACAAGCCTACAATCAAGGTGAAGTTACTTTCAAAAAACCCGTTTCTTGCCATTTGTATCCTATTCGTGTAAAAGATTTTACCGAATTTTTTGCTGTGAATTATGATAAATGGGAAATTTGCGACGACGCTTGTTCTCTAGGCAAAGAACTCGAAGTTCCGGTTTATAAATTTGTTAAAGAAGCACTCGTCCGAAGATTTGGCGAAGACTGGTATTTAGAACTTGAAAAAGTCGCCGAAGAATTGAAAAAATAATTTCAAAAAAATTATATTTTTCAAATTTCAAAATAAATTAAATCCTATATTTTTCAGTAGCTAAGGTTAATTTTTAATTTTTATAGTATTGAATATCAATACATTATAATTTGTATGAAAAATATTCAAATCACTTCTATTTGTTAAAAACTAAAGCCAATTGTGAATAAGTTTGACTTTTTAAAACCGCAAGAATTCACAATCTTTGTAACCGACGAAAAGCATAATAATTCGTTAAAATTTCAAAAAAAATAAAAATAGCAATGTCAAAACTTGAACCAATTTTACAAGAAAACAAAAATCGATTCGTGATTTTCCCTATCAAACACCACGATATTTGGGAATTTTACAAAAAAACAGAAGCCAGTATTTGGACTGCCGAAGAAATTGATTTGGCTCAAGATTTAAACGATTGGAACAATAAATTAAGCGAAGACGAAAAGTATTTTGTAAAACATATTCTTGCTTTTTTCGCTGCTTCAGACGGAATTGTAAACGAGAATTTAGCCCAAAATTTTGTAAACGAAGTGCAATATGCTGAGGCAAAATTCTTCTACGGTTTCCAAATCATGATGGAGAACATTCATAGTGAGACTTACTCTCTTTTGATTGACACTTACGTAAAAGACGAAGCCGAGAAAGACGAATTGTTCAATGCTATCGAAAGATTTCCAGCCATTCAGAAAACAGCAGAATGGGCTTTGAAATGGATTGAATCGGATTCGTTTGCCGAAAGATTAATCGCTTTTGCAGCTGTTGAAGGTATTTTCTTCTCAGGAAGTTTTTGCTCTATTTTTTGGTTAAAAAAACGCGGATTAATGCCCGGTTTAACCTTTTCGAACGAATTAATTTCGCGTGACGAAGGCGTTCACTGTGATTTTGCCGTGCATTTACACAACCACCATTTAAAACATAAGGTTTCAAAAGCACGTATCCGAGAAATTATTGTTGATGCTTTAGACATCGAAAGAGAATTCATAACTGAATCAATTCCAGTAAGTTTAATCGGAATGAACGCGGTTTTAATGACACAATATTTAGAATTTGTTACCGATAGATTGTTGGTAGAATTGGGTTGCAAAAGAGAATACAACACCGCAAACCCTTTTGATTTTATGGATATGATTTCGCTTCAGGAAAAAACCAA
>DAORUG010000118.1:0-9570 GCA_035433125.1 Flavobacterium sp. | reverse complement strand
GTAAAAGTATTCTGATTTGTTGTACTTATGTTGTACTAGAGGGTTTTAAAAATTATAGAGTACCAATAAATACAATACCTTACAGGCGTTAAGAAGATATAAACTAGTTAGCTGACATTTTACAAAACAACCCTATGAACTTTAATTTTAATGAAATTCTTAGATTACGTGAAATCAACAAAATTTTCGAATCTGAAATCTCAATTTTGGAGCAAACCACGCCTAATTTATTTATTCCCGAAATTGACAATACAATCTTTCTAAAAAGTAGAGAAGATTATTTATTCCGATTTCAAAAATTTAAATATCTAATTTTCATTATAGTCGATGATTCTTTTTCAACAAACTTTGAAGACAAACTTAATGATTGGAAATCCAAAATTTGTGACGAAAATAATGGTAACAAGAATTACTATTTTGATTTGTATTCATTGAACAATTTTATTTTAGGGTGTTTGCCTGGAAAATATCAGACAAAATCAAATCGAATTTTATGGGCATATCTTGAAGAATTTGGCTACAACGAAGGCTATGAAAAAATTAAAGAAATATTACCTTATATAGAAGACACTGAAATAGAAAGTGATTTTAAAAATAATTTGAAACTATATGACGCTCTAAAAAATGAACAAGAATATCTTTTAGAAATAATTAATTCAAAAGACTATTTACAACTATTTAGTAATTGGCTAACTAAAAAAAATAACGAAAGTGTTTTAAATGCAACAATAGATTTTTTAAGGTTTCAAAAATTTGATGAAGAAAAAAAAGATATTGATTTATTGACTGAAAATGTGTTTGACAGAATAGAGGAAATAAAAAACGTCAGCTAACAGCTAGAGTTTCGTTGCGTGCGCAGCACGAACAATGAAACTCCTGTTGAACTGCTTGTCCCGATGCGTCGGGAGAACTGGAGTACCTGCCGTCAACACTATGGAGTTATCGTAATAATTTTAGAGAGAATATCAAGAGGATTTATAGTCCTCTTTTTTTTTGGGAGTAATTTCACGAGGTTTTCTCGTATTTTCGGTCACTTTTGGACATAAAATCCCTTATCCATAAAGTTAGTTTTTACAGGGAATAGTGTTTTGGCTACCGAAGGTTTAGTTCAACAGGCGTTTGGCAATATGGCGGGATTAGGCATAATTTGAAGATGGTTTTGTACTTGGAAAATTAGTCATTAACCGAAAGTTTAGGCTTCCTTAATCCGCCACATCGCCAAGCAGCCTAAGGTTAGTGGCAAGCAAAAAAAGAAATTAGATGCTCAAATTAGAATAATTGATTTTGTATCTTTGAAAAAAAAGAAAATGAGAATAGTTCAATTAAATATACCAGACAGTGTCGATTTGAAGGATTACGATTTTTCAATGATAATAGCAGCAAAACTTTATGAAGACGCGAAATTGTCAGCGGGACAAGCGTCTGAAATAGCTGGACTTACCAAAAGAGCGTTTATTGAAATTCTCGGTAAATACGGTGTTTCAGTTTTTAGTAGTTCCATTGATGATTTACACTTAGATATTGCAAATGCATAGCATCGTAATTTCAGATACCAGCACATTAATTCTCCTCCATAAGATAAATGAGTTCGATCTTTTGAAAGGAGTCTACGGTAAACTTATAACAACTCCAGAAATCGCTAATGAGTTTGGAGAGCAATTGCCAGATTGGATAACTGTGCAAAGTGTTAAAGATGAAAAATATAAAAAATTCTTAGAAACTCAAGTAGATCGTGGAGAAGCAAGCGCATTGGCATTAGCTTCAGAATTTGAAGACGTTTTACTTTTACTAGATGATTTAAAAGCTCGTAAACTTGCAGCGAAATTGATGCTTAAAACAACAGGAACACTTGGTATTATTCATAGAGCCAAGCAAATGGCTATAATTCCAAAAGTCAAACCTTTGATTGATAAACTACTATTAACAAACTTCAGAATATCAAGCGAAGTAGTAAATGAAATTTTGCGATTAAATGATGAATAAATTGCCAGCCACTACAATGGATTTGGGCATTATGCTTAATACAAAGTTAGTTTTGTATTTGAGATGATTTGGATTTTTATCAAAAAACCAAACCCTTTCAAAGTTCAAAACTCCGAAAGGGTTGCTAGCTTCGTACT
Source organism: Flavobacterium sp. (assembly GCA_035433125.1). Lineage (GTDB taxonomy): Bacteria > Bacteroidota > Bacteroidia > Flavobacteriales > Flavobacteriaceae > Flavobacterium. Next base: position 7,450 of record DAORUG010000118.1, on the reverse strand, counting down.
ATTTTTGAGCTACCATTTTACCGAAAATGATAGAAAACAATAGTACACTTTAAATAAAAACCAATTAATACACATTTAACTAAACTATTTTTGATATCATTTTATTCAGCCAAAACTAATTTTTTCAGGCTGTTATATACCGCCAACTCTACATCGGCGTGGTTTTTTGAATTGCATTGTTCTAGTAAATCATTTAATGTATTTGGATTTACAGTTTGCTTTTTTTCTATTTTTAAAAGCAGTTGTTGTGATAAATCACTTAGACTTTTTGATAGGGGCAAAAGCGGTTGAATAAGCGGAGCATTAGAACTTAATTCGATTAACTTAGCATCTACATTAACCCATTTTTTCAGGTAATCCGTTACCAAAATCTGGTTTTCTGAGCTTTTATTTTTGAAATAATTAGTCACAGCAGCATCAAAACTCAAAGCATCTTTGGCATCTGGTGTGCAAGCATCTGCAAATAGGGTGAAAGGCGAATAGGTTTTATATTCGGTGCCTTCGCTATTGCGAGAATAGATTTTCAGCGGTTCGCAAATATTCGAGAAATCCTCCAAAGCAGTATTCGTTTGGTTGTTGCTGATGTTTCTCAATAGCACTTCCTTATTTCGGATATGTGTGATTCCTAATTCTTCAAATTGCAAAGAAATAACATTCATTCTTTTGCGTAAGCTAGCCATATCCGTAATATTTTCATTAGACCATAATCTTTCAGCTATGGCAGCAGTTCTTGGCCAAATTCTAGAATCTATGGTTGTTGGAGTGACAAGTTCGCTCCACATTGGGGCTTCTCCACCCAAAATTCTTGCTTTTTCTTCGGCAGTAAGCGTGATGTTTTTTGGCATTGGATCATTCAAATAATGATTTTCTACGCCCAGCATTAAATCAATATAATAGCCGTTTGACAAAACTGTTTTATATCCATTTCTCACAGCATTTACTAGTGATTGACCCGCTGCAATGCCTTCATTTGCTCCTCTCCAAGAATGAATTATGGCGTCTTTTGATAAGTTTTTTGTCATTATTTCTTCCCAACCCATCAATGTTTTGTTGTGTTTTTTTAACATTGGAATCAATTGCATAGTGAAATAGGTTTGCAGTTCGTGATTGTTTGCAAAATTATTTTTCTTTTTGAATTCCTGAATTTTTGGATTAGAATCCCAATCTTTTCCTTCGTTTTCGTCTCCGCCAATGTGAAAATAATTCCCTGAAAACAACGGACAAACTTCGTCGAAAATTTCACTCAACAATTGATATGTTTTTGGATTCGATGGGTCTAATGTTGGCGTGAAAATCCCTGAATTTCTTTCGAGTGAATAGGTGTTTTTATCAAAATTGAGTTTGCTTCCCACTTCAGGATAAGCGGTCAAGATGGCTGTGCCGTGTCCTGGAACATCTATTTCAGGAATCACCATAATGCCTCTTTCATCAGCATATTTCACAATATTTTTTATTTCTTCTTGCGTGTAGTAATTTCCATCAGATGCCAATTGAGTTAGCTTGGGATGATTTTTCAATTCGATTCTCCAGCCTTGATCATCGGTTAAATGCCAATGAAAAACATTCATTTTCATTGCAGCCATGGCATCCAAATTTCTTTTGATAACATCCACAGGTTGAAAATGGCGAGCTGCATCTATCATCAATCCACGCCAAGTAAATCTCGGAGAATCCGAAATCGTAACCGTTGGAAAATAATAAGAAGTACTATTATTTTGAAGTAACTGCAATAGCGTTTCCAATGCGTGCATCGCTCCTAAATCGGAATTAGCATTGATGATAATTTTGTTAGATTGGATTTCTAATTGATAACTTTCATCTTGGTTTATTCCAACATTTCCAGCTTTAGAACAATTTATTTGCAATTGTGCTGAAGGGAATTCATTGATTTTGGTCACGAAACCTTGGTCAAAAAACAGTCCGGTTCTGCCATCTAATCTTCGCAAAAACTGTGATGTTCTAGCAAAAATTCGAGGATTTGGATTGCCGGTAATATTTACTTTAAAATTTTTATCTAAAGCAAAACTGCCATTTGTTACGCTAATGGATTGTGGCCAGGGCATTAAATTTAAGGCATCGGTTTTTATCTGAGCATTGGCTAAAAAGCTTGATACGAATAGGATGAAAAAGTATTTCATTGTTTTTTTTGATTGAATTTTAATACTCAAAACGTTTAAAAGCTTCAATGGCTTCATACTCGGCAAGGCCTAAATCGTCATACAATTTAGCTGTATGTTTATTTCTATCCTCGGCTCTCACCCAGAATTCTCTAGGGTCACTTCCTTGGAACATCACTCGGTCTTTTTGAGATTGATGGTACAAAATAGCATGTCGTTTGAGAGTTACTTCGTCTGGACTCAACGGAACGGCCATGTCAATTTCGTGTAAATCCCATTCGTGCCAAGCGCCTCGGTACAACCACAACCAACATTCGTCCATATAGGGTTTTGGTTTTAATTTTTTCAAAGCGGCAAAAATTGCGTTCAGACAAACTTCGTGAGTTCCGTGTGGATCAGCAAGGTCTCCTGCAGCAAAAATTTGATGCGGTTTTATTTTGGCAATAATATCCGTTACTAACTTGATGTCGTCTTCGCCAATTGGTTTTTTCTTTACTTGCCCTGTTTCGTAAAAAGGCATGTCTAAAAAGTGAGTATTCTCATCTTTTAACCCAATGTATCTCACGGCGGCAAAAGATTTGCGTCGACGGATAAGTCCTTTTAATCTTCGAACTTCCGGAGAATCTACCTGATTTTCAGTTTTATTATTCAAGAAATCTATGGCAGCTTGGAAATTTATTTTACTTTCATCGTCTCCCACAAAATCATTACAAACTTCGGCAAATTTCAATGCCTCATCATCTGTAACGGCAATATTTCCGGAGGTTTGATACACGACATGAACCTCGTGACCTTGTTTGATTAATTTTGAAAAAGTTCCCCCCATAGAAATCACGTCATCATCTGGATGCGGACTAAAAAGGACAACTCTTTTTTTGGCTGGATTCGCTCTTTCGGGTCTGTTGCTGTCGTCAGTATTGGGTTTTCCTCCTGGCCAACCCGTAATGGTGTGTTGCAACACATTGAACATATTGATATTCAAATCATAAGCTGAACCACCAGAAGCTAACAAATCAGACATTCCGTTGTTATTGTAATCTCTGTCGGTTAATTTTAGTATGGATTGATTCGTTTTTTGGCACAGCCAAACAATCGCTTTGCTTTTTAATTCCTGTGTCCAAAGACATTCTCCAACAAGCCAAGGCGTTTTGTATCGCGTCAATTCAGAAGCCGCAGATTGGTCTAAAACAAATGTGGTATTGTTGTGGTTTTGCAAAAAGGTAGCAGGAACTTCGGAGCTAATATCGCCTTGAATAGTTCTTTTGATGATGTCGGCTTTGTTTTGGCCCCAAGCCATCAACACAATTCTTTTGGAACGAAGAATGGTTGAAACTCCCATCGTAACCGCTCTTTTAGGCACAAAGTCAATTCCATTAAAATCGAAAGAAGCATCGACTCTCGTAATGTGATCCAAAGTGATAATTCGAGTTCCAGAATTGATGTGTGAACCAGGCTCGTTGAAACCAACGTGACCTGTTCGACCTATTCCTAATAATTGAAAATCGAGTCCGCCGGCATTTTTAATTTTCATTTCATAATCAATACAATATTGATTCAAATCTTCAAAAGCAACTGTTCCGTCGGGGATATTAACATTTTCAGGATCAATATCAATGTGATTGAAAAGATGCTGGTGCATAAAATAAAAATAGCTTTGATTGTTCTCTTTTGACATTGGATAATATTCATCCAAATTGAAAGTGATGACATTGCTAAAACTAAGCCCTTCTTCTTTGTGCATTCGAACTAGTTCTTCGTACACTTTTATAGGTGAAGAGCCTGTTGCTAAGCCCAATACGCAAGGTTTGTTTTTGGCTTGTTTGGATTTTATTAATTGTGCGATTTCTTGTGCAACAATTTTAGAGGCTTCTACCGAATTTTTGAAAATTTCATTGTGAATTTTTTCAAATCGGGTTTCTTCAAATTTACCAGGACTTTTATAGCTAATGTCAGGTTTGATTTCTAAAGCAGTTTTCATCTTAATTTTTTTTACTAATTTAAAGAATAAATTTTTATAAATGGTGCAAGTAAATCAAATACTTACACCATTTTTAATAAACAAATTCAGTTTTTTATTGGAAGTAAATCAACTTACGTTTTTTATTGAAAAGGGTTAATTTTTTAATTTTGAATAATTTCTACATCTTTATCCCACCAAAGTCTTGTTCCACCATTGTCTGGGCCGCCCAACAAAGGAAGTGCTGATGCAACACCTTGAGGGTTTCCTGCTTTTTCAGAATCAACAAAATTCACTCTGCGAATTCCCAAAGCAGAATCGATAGTTCCAGCACTAGCATTTACAAGCACAGGAAACAATTTTGGGAAACCAGTTCTTCTGTACTCAGACCAAGCTTCTTGTCCTTCTGGGAAATTGGCAATCCATTTTTGGGTAATAATTTGTTGCAATTGTGCTTTTTTGGTAGCAGCTGCATCATATTTTACAGGAACAGTGTTTACAGCTACACCATTGTTTCCTGCATCTACAGGATCTACATAATTTTTAGGCAAATTTGTTGAAGCTAAATAAGTCGCAACTCCTGAAATGCCATGTTGTTCGAATGAAGCTGTAACGCCATCTTCATATAAACTTTGAGCAGTTCCAGAACCCATATTCCAATCTCTCAATTTTCCTTCGGCTCTCAAGAAATAGACTTCGGCAGTTGTCATCCAAATGGTTGCTTTGATATTTACGGATGAAAAATCTTGGCGATCCGATTTATTGGCAATTTGAATCCCAGTGCGAATGCCTTTGTATTCTCCAGGAAATTGTTTGGAAGTTAAGAAAAAAGCCGATAATCTTGGGTCGTTGTAACCACCCATAATTGATTCCATGTCAGCTGACATTTTGATATCGCCCCAACCTTGGCTAATGTCAGAAATTGGATTACTGTAGTTTTTAGGTTGAAGCGTAAAAGTATCCGCTTTGGTTGTCAAAACTCCAAATTCTTGGGCTACGGCCAATTCTGCTTGTTTTTTGGCTTCTGCTGGATTTACTTTTACTATTCGCATGGCTAATCTAAGACGCAAAGAGTTGGCATATTTTACCCATTTGGAATAATCACCTCCGTAAGAAGAAACATCTGAAGAGGCAAACAAGGAAGTTTTATTTCCGGCGATATTGGCTTTTGCAATGGGTGTCAAACCCGTGATGGCTTTGTCCAATTCGGTAAACATTTGTTTATAAACGTCTTCTTGGGAATCATAAGGAAATACCGTTGTATTTGGTGTTCCAAAGGAAGAATAAACACAAGGCCCGTAAATATCGGCAATTCTGTGCATGGCTTGAACTTTGATAATCAAAGACACATAATAAAACTCGTCATATTTCCCTTCGGCTTGTTGTTTTACTTTCAAAGCATTAGACATAACGCCTCTGTATGCCGATTCCCAAGCTTGATTGTTCCAACCATTGTTCAATTTGTACTGCGGATTGTTTCCATTGGCAAAACCGGTTGGAGTGGCCATATAACCGGACCAAATGTCTCCTTGCAAGTTTTGAAAGATTTGATACGGCCAAGCAGTAAGCAAAATTACATTACTAAACATTGGAGAAAATGGCGCTTTTATCGTGTTATAATCTTGTTCTAATTGAGAATTTGTGGCTCCTTGCGGATTGGTGTTTATATTCTCAAAATCTGATGTACAACTTACTGCTGAAAGCAAAGTGATACAGATTGCGGTTGTTTTTATTTTATTTAATATCATGATTTTTTTATTAGAAAGTTACATTTAAATTAAGACCTACACTTTTGGTTGACGGCATTCCATACACATCAACACCTTGTAAACCTTCGCCTGAACTCAATGCAATGTTTGGATCGAAAGGAGCGTCTTTGTAAATAAAGAACAAGTTTCTTGCGATCAATGATAAACTGGCCGATTGCAGGAATGGTAATTTCTTGGTGCTGAAATTATATCCCAATGAAATCTCTCTAACGCTTATGTTGGTTGCATCATACACATATTCTCCAGTAGCTTTGTTTCTTCCTGCAACATTGTTGTAATATTGAAAAGCATCCATTGAAGTAACTGGAGTTACACCATCGGCAGCAACAGCGTCAATTTTTACTACACCACCATTATTTCTGGCATCGCCTGTAGCTTTAGAAACTCCATTGTAATCGTTGATGGCTTCGGTCAAACTCATTACTTCTCCACCAAATCTTCCATCCAAAAGTACATTCAAATTGAAAGCACCGTATTTGAAAGTATTAGAGAAACCTAGCATAAAATCAGGGTTGGCATTTCCTACTTCTTCCCAATCCGTCAACTGTACATTTCCTGTACCGTCCAATAGAATTTTGCCTTGAGCATTTCTCAAAATGTTTTTTCCTTCGATGATACCAAAAGGTCTTCCTTCGTTCAACACATAACGATAGTTGTTCGAACCTGATGGAGTCAAAACGATTTGCCCCCCTAATTCAGTTGGAATTCCTGTCACTTTATTTGTGTTTTGGGAATAATTCAAAGTGGCATCCCAAGAAAATTTGTCTTTTTCGATGATTTTACCATTCAAGATAATCTCCATCCCTTTGTTTTGAACGCTTCCACCATTATAAGCATAATTCACGTATCCGTTCGGGTCGGTAGAAGGCGCGGCAACAGTAATCAATTGGTTGTCGGTTGTGGAATCGTAGTAAGTGAATTCAAATCCAAGTCTGTTTTTGAACATTCTCCACTCGGTACCAAACTCCCAAGCCGTTTGCATTTCTGGTTTCAATGAAGAACCCGGTCTTGGACCAACAGATGGCGGAACAAGGATTCCTCCAACAATTGTTGACGAAGGAGTTGTCAAATAAGAAGGAACGTCGTTACCTACTTGAGCCCAAGAAGCACGAACTTTTCCAAAGCTAACCCATTCTGGCATTTTAGTCATTTCGCTAATAATTCCAGAAGCTCCCACAGATGGATAGAAATAAGAGTTGGTATCGGTGTTTACTAATGTAGAAGACCAGTCGTTTCTACCTGTTACGTCAAGATACAAATAGTTTTTATAACCCAATGTAGCTGTTGCAAAAATGGATTGAATTTCTTTATTTCCACCGGCAACTTGTTGATTTTCGGAATTGTTTACAAAATTCCCTAAGGTAAACCAGTTGGCATATACCAATCCTCCGCTTCCTCTTCCCGAGTTTAATATGGTAGAACCATTGGCAGTTTTAGCAAAGCTGGTTCCTAAAATGGCATTAAAACTTAAATCTTCATTGAATGTTGTATTAAATTTTGCCAAAAAGTCTCCGTAGTTTTGAGTTCCTACTGTATTTACATTGATGTAAGTTCCGTTGATATGCGAAAGTGAAGTTGCTGAAGTTGCATATATTTCTTTTTCGAAA
>DAORUG010000117.1:0-9604 GCA_035433125.1 Flavobacterium sp. | reverse complement strand
CGTTTTGTTCCGCGCTGAATAAATCTGATTTTGTAACTCCCATGACTAATATTATATTACAACATAAAGGATATTGAAGTTTACAATGGACAAACTTACTTTTTGGGAGTTGCAATAAATAAAAAAGATAGTTCTATTTACCCTTTCCTAAATATGGAGCAAATAGGTATGGGAGGTTTAAAGACAAAAAAAGTAGATGGGTTTAAAACTATACCTGATACGTTTGTAGACAATAATTGTAGTAATTGTTTTAAACAGGAATTTATTTATAATGGAAAAGTTGGGACTAATTTGAAATTTGTGTATCGTGAATACATCAATGATATGGCTCGCCCTGCATTTAACCAAGATTTACAATATGATTTAAATGAAAGTAATGTTGTTGGATTTAAAGGTTTAAGGTTAGAAATAATTAATGCAACAAATACCAATATTGAGTATAAAATATTGAGTTCTTTTAACAAAATAAAATAAAGTCCATTTTAATAAAAAAATTAAGTAAAATGAAAAAATCTATATTATTATTGGCATTTGTGTTTTTTATTAGTTGTTCTCAACAAAATTGTGATGAAGATATTAAAAATGTAACAGAGCAATATCAAAAAGCATTAGGTTACACTGGTGGAAGTTCGGCGGCAGTAACAAAACTTACAGCAGATTATAATAAAAAGTTAGCGGAGATAAACGCAAGATGCAATTAACAAACATAAACTAATTTAAAAATAAAAGAAATGAAAAAAGTTATATTATTTATTTTTATGTGTTTGTTCCTAAACTCTTGTAAAAAAGTAGATATTGAAGAAAATTCAACAATTTATGATTTGGATACAGCTGCAGTAGCGGTTGATACATCAGCAAATTATTCGACTCCTACAATTAGGAGTTGGGAATATGATAAATACGTTGATGAAATGACTTCAAATACAACAAAAATTGCGACAATTACTTCCAATGAAAGTATTTCTTTAGATTTTCCTTATGATGGAATTAATTACGGCCACATACAACTAAGAAAAAAAAATGGAGATTTAGATATAATGATTTTAATAGATAAAGGTCAAATAAGTACTGAATATGATAATCAAAATATAAGTGTTAGATTTGATGATGCTAAACCTATAACATTTAATTATATCGAGCCATCAGACAATAGTAGTGACGTAATTTTTATTGATAATGAAACTAAATTTTTGTCAAAATTAAAAAAATCAAGAAAAACATTAATTGCACTACCCCTTTATCAGGGTGGGACTCAAGTATTAAAATTCAATACTGAAAATTTAGAATGGTAAATAAAAAACTCAAAATGAACAAAATATTAGGATGTTACCTTTTCTTTTTCAGTTTAGTTTGTTTATGTCAAACTAGAACTAATCGAGAGCAACAAAAACAAATAAAAACATATAAAACCAAAAAAGCCTCTTCTTTCGAAGAGGCTTTTGTACCCGGAGCCGGAGTCGAACCGGCACGGTTTCCCACAGGTGTTTGAGACCAGCGCGTCTACCAATTCCGCCATCCGGGCTTAGCAGACAGAAATAACATCAGTTATTTCACGCAATAAAGAGATTTTTAGTGGTAGCTAAACATCTTTTTCCTTTAACACGGTGCAAATGTAATAATAAAATTAAAGATTCAAATAAAAATACTCTAATTTTTCCTTTCAGAGTTCGATTTTATTCCTAAATTTGCACCTCGGTAAAACGAAACACAACTAACTAACTACATTCGAGGCGAATACATTATTTAGCTAAGGCAACAAAAGCTAAATTGAATGAGCGCATCGGAATAAAACAACATACTAAATGTCCCACTTAGAGCCAGAAGCTAAAATTTTTGCATGTTCACAAAGTGTATATCTCGCTGAAAAAATAGCTAAGGAATACGGTATTCCTTTAGGAAAAGCTATAATGTCAAGATATAGTGATGGAGAATATCAGCCTTCTTATGAAGAGTCAATCCGCGGATTACGAGTATTTATTGTTTGCTCTACATTTCCAAGTGCTGATAATTTGATGGAATTGTTACTGATGATTGATGCTGCAAAACGAGCTTCGGCAAGACACATCACAGCGGTAATCCCTTATTTTGGTTGGGCAAGACAAGACAGAAAAGACAAGCCTAGAGTTCCGATTGGAGCTAAATTAGTGGCTAAATTATTAGAAACTGCCGGCGCAACAAGAATTATGACCATGGATTTGCATGCCGATCAAATTCAAGGATTCTTTGAAAAACCAGTAGATCACCTTTTTGCATCGACGATATTTTTGCCGTATGTAAACAGTTTGGGCTTAGAAAATTTAACCATAGCTTCACCAGATATGGGAGGATCAAAAAGAGCTTATGCCTATTCTAAATTTTTAGAATCGGAAGTGGTAATTTGTTACAAACAAAGAAAAGCTGCCAACATCATCGACACAATGGAGCTGATTGGTGACGTAAAAGGCAAAAATGTAATTTTGGTTGACGATATGATCGACACTGGAGGCACATTGGCGAAAGCCGCAGATTTAATGATCGAAAAAGGAGCATTGAGTGTGAGAGCCATTTGTACGCATGCTATTTTATCGGGTGGTGCATACGAAAAAATAGAAAATTCTAAATTACTGGAATTAATCGTAACCGATTCTATTCCGTTGAAGAAGAAATCAAACAAAATAAGAGTGGTGAGTTGTGCGCCTCTTTTTGCCGAAGTAATGTACATGGTACACCACAACAATTCCATTAGCGGAAAGTTTTTGATGTAATTTGTTTACACCAAAGCTAAAAGCTAATTCAAAAACGAGTTTAATAATTAACTATATAAATTTTTTAAAATGAAATCGATTACAATTAAAGGATCAGAAAGAGAAAGCGTGGGCAAAGTAGCTACTAAAGCCTTACGTAATGCTGGAGCGGTTCCTTGCGTGTTATACGGAGGAAGTCAACCAGTGCATTTTTCAGCAGACGAAAGAGCATTTAAAACTTTGGTTTACACCCCAAACGCACACACAGTTGTGATTGAACTTGGAGACAAATCATTCCATGCAATTTTACAAGACATTCAGGTACACCCTGTATCTGACAGAATTTTACACATTGACTTCTTTCAGTTATTTGACGACAAAGAAATCACTATGGAAGTTCCTGTAAAAGTGGTTGGAGTATCTCCTGGAGTACTTTTAGGAGGTGTTTTACGTTTGAACACTCGTAGATTAAAAGTGAAAGCATTACCAAAAAATCTTCCTGATTTTATTGACGCTGACATTTCTCCACTTGAAATGGGTAACAAATTGTATGTTACGAAACTTGTTTCTGACAAATACAAATTATTGCACCCAGACAACACAGTTGTTGCTCAAGTAAGAATTTCTCGTGCGGCTATGAAAGCAGCTCAAGAAGCAGCAAAAGCAGCAAAAGCTCCTGCAGGGAAAAAGAAAAAATAATATTTTTCGAATATTTCAAGAAAGCATCAGTTGTAAAACTGGTGCTTTTTTTGTTTTAGGAAGCACAGCATCCGTTTTCATAATAACCAATCCTCCTGCTGTCCACTGTATCTCTTATGGCGAACGCCGCCACAAGAGGATGCCGTTCCCATCAGGGCTATAAACTAACACTCTTTTTCAAAATGGTAAATCCAAAGCTTCCAGCCTTTCGAATGCTGGAAGCTTTAAAAGAATTAAAAAATTAAGTTTACTTTTGCACAATGATAAAATGGTTAAATAATCTGTTTTCAAACACAAAAACAGAGGACAAAATAGATAACATGAAGAAATTTTTAATCGTCGGCTTAGGTAACATTGGTGCCGAATATGTAAACACGCGACACAATATTGGTTTTAAAGTAGTTGATTTTCTAGCCAAAAAAGAAGGTCTAAACTTCGAAACCGTCAAACTCGGTGCGCTTGCCGAATATAAGTTTAAAGGAAGAACTTTTTTGCTCCTGAAACCCAATACGTATATGAACTTGAGCGGAAAAGCAGTACACTATTGGATGGAGAAAGAAAAAATTCCTCTGGAAAATATTATGGTTATCACCGATGATTTGAATTTGTCATTCGGAACCATCCGCATTAGAAAAAAAGGCAGCGATGGCGGACACAACGGACTCAAAAGCATTCATGCCACCCTAAACACGACTGATTACATTCGGTTCCGTTTTGGCATCAGCGACGAATTCAAAAAAGGGAAGCAAGTAGATTATGTCCTAGGAGAATGGGACGACACCGAAAAAACGGCATTGCCTGAACGATTAGAATTGGCTTCCGAAATTATAAAATCCTTTGGAACCGCTGGAATAGAAAACACAATGACGACTTTTAATGGTAAATAAAATCCTCTCTTCTGACTAAAAAATCAAGATTTGATTATATTTCTCACAAACAATTTGCTAAATTTTTATCAAATAACTCATGCATTGCTAAAATTATTAACTTTGGCGAAATTTTTATAAAATGAAAAAAATTACTCCCCTTTCTACCAAACTAATTCTTATGTTTTTTTGCTTGTTTTTACTTGGCAACATTTATGGCCAAAACAAAAATCAAACAAACAAAACATTATTTGGCAAACCTGTTAAAGCAGGAACAATAAATCCAAACAAAGGCTTAATTAGATGTGCTACAACAGAGTACGAGGAATTTCTTCAAGAAAAAAACCCAAAAAGAATGTCAAATGCTCAGTTTGAAGCTTGGCTCAATCCATTAGTTGCAAAATACAAAGTTGCAAAAGCCAATTCAAAAACGGCAGCAACAATAATAACAATTCCCGTTGTTGTTCACGTGGTTCATAGTGGCCAAGCCATTGGAACCGCTCCAAACACTACTGACGCTCAAATACAATCGCAAATAACAGTACTAAATCAAGATTTTAGAAAATTATTAGGCACACCAGGTTATAACGAAAACCCAGTGGGTGCTGATGTTGAAATTGAGTTTGTCCTTGCCAAACAGGATCCAAACGGAAACCCAACAAATGGTATTGACAGGGTCAACTTTACTCAACCTTCATGGTCTGAATATGAAATTGAAACAATTCTGAAACCAAACACTATTTGGGATCCTGCTTCATATTTGAATATGTGGAGCCTTAAATTTACGGACAACACCCTTTTAGGTTATGCTCAATTTCCTGATGGTTCCTCTTTGGGTGGCCTCAGCGCTAGTGGCGGGCCGGCAAATACTGATGGTGTGGTGTCTAGTTACGACGTTTTTGGTAGTAGTGATTTTGGCGGTTCTTTTCTATTGGCACCTCCTTACAATAAGGGAAGGACAATGACTCACGAAGTAGGTCACTGGCTTGGACTACTACATATTTGGGGGGACGGAGGGAGTCGCGATAGTAACACCAAAGACTGTAACGCCTCCGATTTTTGCGATGACACTCCAATATCAGGATGGGAAAACTATGATTGTCTTACTACTTATGACTCTTGTCCTACAGACCCTGGAAGTGATATGACCGAGAATTATATGGATTATACTAACGATGAATGTATGAACATATTTACTCAAAATCAAAAAGACAGGATCACGGTAATCATGAATAATGCCGCCAGAAGAAGCTCTTTAAAAACCTCAACAAAAGCAACAGCAATACCATTGGTAGCTAATGATGCAGAGGTTAAAATAGTAACTTTTAATAGTAACACTGATTATGGCTGTAATGCTACACCTCCTCCACCAACTAACAAAGTAGTGTCTATTTACAACAGAGGAACATCGACTTTAACTTCTGTAACTTTAAATTATAATATAAATGGAGGCGCAAATCAAACCCATACGTGGACTGGTTCGCTAACACAAAACCAATCTGTCGATGTAACGCTATTGAACACTAATTTTAATGGCACTTTAAATGTTAGTATTGCAACAGCCAATGGAGGTACAGATCAAAGAGTGAGCAACAATTCTGCCTCAAGGAATTATTTTGATGTAGCAACTGTTAACTACAACTTTACAAACTTTGTTTTTACCTTGCAACAAGATTTTTGGGGAAGCGAAATTACTTGGGAAGTAAAAGATGCTTTAGGAGTTGTCAAATATAGCGGAGGCCCTTATACAGACATACCTGAAAGTTCTTTAGTTTTGCCAGAATTAATAACTCAAAATTGGACTTTAGATAGCAATCAATGTTATACTTTTACCATTAATGACTCTGCAGAGGACGGAATTTGTTGTTCAGGTGGAGATGGATATTACAACATTAAATCTACAGACGGTTCAACGACCATTGCTTCTGGAGCCTCTTATGGCATAATAGAAAATAAATATTTTTCCACCAATGCTCTGGGAACTACTACATTTGAAGCATTAAACGATATTTATCTTTATCCAAATCCTACAAAAGAGACTTTGAATATTCACGTTTCTAACACTTTAGGTTTGCCAAACCGTTTCACCATTTCTAATAGCTTGGGTCAAATTATTAGTAGAAAAGCAGTTTCGAAGCAAGCCGATTTAACTGTAAATACTTCTTCGTTAAGTAATGGTGTTTATTTTATTACTGTAACCAAAGAAGACCAATCCAAAACACTACAATTCATTAAAGAATAGTTTCGCATCATAACACTTTTGAGAGGGTTGATTTATTTCAATCCTCTTTTTTTTATCTGTTTTATTAGTATAAATTTGCACCATTCTAAAAACAATTGCTTTGAAGATTTTCAATTCTATAAATGATTTCATTTGCTCAAAAAAAACCATACTCACTCTAGGTACTTTTGACGGGGTTCATATTGGCCACCGAAAAATCTTGGAAAAAGTAACTCAAAACACCGAATCCGATACAACAGAAAGTTTAGTGCTTACTTTTTTTCCGCATCCAAGAATGGTTTTACAAGGGCAATCAGACGTGAAATTACTCAACACAATTGGCGAAAAAATAGATTTATTAGAAACATTAGGCGTTCAAAATCTTGTTATTCATCCTTTTGATGAAGTATTCTCCAAACTTACAGCCGAAGAATTTGTCAAAACGGTCCTTGTAGAACAATTCCACATTCAAAAAATAATTATTGGTCACGATCACCGTTTTGGAAGAAATAGAACCGCAAATATCGATGACTTAATCGCATTTGGACAGCAATATGATTTTGAAGTAGAACAAATTTCAGTTCAGGAAATAAAAGAAGTTTCCATAAGTTCGACCAAAATCAGAAATGCCTTAACCGAAGGAAATATGGCTTTGGCCAATGACTATTTAGGCTATGAATACTTCCTGACCGGAACGGTTTCTAGAGGAAAACAATTAGGAAGAACCATTGGATTTCCCACGGCAAACCTTATGATTGAAGGAAATGACAAACTCATTCCACAAAACGGAGTTTATGTTGTAAAAAGCATCATCAACCAAAAAACCATTTTCGGAATGATGAATATTGGCTTTAATCCAACCGTTGCGGGAGAAAAACTATCTGTCGAAGTGCATTATTTTGACTTTGATGCCGATTTATATGACCAAGAAATTCGAGTTTCTATTCTTGAATATCTTCGTGCGGAACAAAAATTCAGTTCGGTTCCCTTGCTAAAAGAGCAATTGGAAAAAGACAAAGATGCTGCGTGGACTTATATTAAAAACCTTTAAAATTTATTTAATTTTCTTTTTAGACAATACGTATTCTTAGCTTTTTTTGCTGTTCACTACCCAATTGAATTATAAAATATCTAATTATAATCGAACACTTTTCGAGACTACAACTTTGCTTGATTGGAACAATTTAATTACTTTTGACACACAAAAAAATAAGATACTATGAGTATTACTAGACACGACTGGACAAAAGAAGAAATTATAGCTATTTACAATAAACCCTTAATGGAATTGCTTTATGAAGCAGCCACTATCCACAGGGAACATCATGACCCAAACGTGGTTCAAATATCAACTTTGATATCATTAAAAACTGGAGGTTGCTCAGAGGATTGTGGTTATTGTCCGCAGGCCAAACGCTATCATACCAATATTGAAACCAACCCTTTTATGACTGTAGAAGATGTAAAAGTACAAGCTGTCAAAGCAAAAGATGGCGGTTCGTCGAGAGTTTGTATGGGAGCAGCTTGGAGAAATGTAAAAGACGGTCCCGAATTTGACCAAGTGCTAGAAATGGTTCGTACCATCAACAAAATGGATATGGAAGTGTGCTGTACACTTGGAATGATTACCGAAAATCAGGCACAACGATTAGCCGAAGCTGGTTTGTATGCCTACAACCATAACATCGACAGTTCTGAAGAATATTATAAAGAAGTGATTTCGACTCGCGGTTTTGAAGACCGTTTGCAAACTATCGAAAATGTTCGCAAAACCAATATTACGGTTTGCAGTGGCGGAATTATCGGAATGGGCGAAAGCATCGAAGACAGAGCAGGAATGCTTGTAGCGCTTTCTACCTTAGATCCACAGCCAGAATCGGTGCCGATAAATGCCTTGGTTCCTGTTGAAGGCACTCCGTTAGAATCACAAGAATCCGTTGAAATCTGGGAGATGATTCGAATGGTGGCTACAACACGGATTGTGATGCCAGAAACTCAAGTTCGACTTTCGGCAGGAAGAATAAATTGGAGTCGCGAAGGTCAGGCAATGTGCTTTTTTGCTGGCGCTAATTCTATTTTTTCTGGAGACAAATTGCTTACTACTCCCAATAATGACTTGAATGAGGATATGAGAATGTTCGAAATTTTGGGACTGAAAAACCAAGCTCCTTTTGCTAAAGTTCACCAACGCGAATCCGTTGAAGCAGCTGATTCTAAATTTGCTCCTCTTGGCGAAAAACCAAAATGGTCGCGTCCCGGACATACAATCGAAAGAAATTTAGAAGCTACTGTAAAGGGGAAATAAAATTCCTCACCCCAGCCCTCTCCGAAGGAGAGGGAGCTGAAACTGATTAAATTATAAATATAATTTAGATTTGCTCTTTTGCTTAATATAAAAAAGCATCTAACTTTCAAGAGTTAGATGCTTTTTTTATGAAAAGTTATAATTCCTAATAAATAATTTTATCCGTAACTGTTTTGCCGTTTTGTAAACTTGTTTTTACTATTAACGTTTGGTGACTCGAAACCAAATTGGTTATTAAAATCTCGTTACTGTTGACATTACCGTTTTGGTAGATTTGTCTTCCGAGTACATCGTAGATTGTTACTTTATCTATCGTTTCGGAGAATGAATTTATTTTAATTTCTTTATTCTTAACAGAAATTAACACCTGATTTGATTGGGTTACCAAATCATTTGTACCCAAGGTTTTGTTAGTGTAACGCAACACAAAACGGTCGTCAAATGTTCCTGCAAGGGTGTTAAAAGTATAATTCCCTCCTTTTAAATCAAATACTGTATTGGTTAATTTATCTTCAATAAACACGGGTTGATTGGCTAATAAACCATCTGTTTGGTCAATTTTTATAGTAAAAGTTCCTTCAACGGCTATTCTATATCCCAAAAGGACTTCGTCATTTTCGTCAAAAGGCAAAGCACGACCTTGAATAGTTAGATTCTTTTCTTGGTTGATGCTATAAAAATCAATAAAATCGTTGCCATCAAAGCTTTCTCCGTCAAATAAATTATCCCAATTGTTTGTGGCTCCAGTTATGTAACCAACTAAAGTTTGTTTGAAAGCACCTTGTTTATT
>DAORUG010000116.1:0-9612 GCA_035433125.1 Flavobacterium sp. | reverse complement strand
ACGTTTTGTTTTATTGGTACAGGATTTCCTAACAAACCGGAAAGTCCAAGTTGAAGTTCTTTTGAGGCTGCCTGAATTGATTCGGAATTGCCCAAGGCTATAATTCCATTAATTTTAGATTGGTATTCGGAGGTTATTTTTGAATCTTGGACTTTTTTATACTGAAGCCATAATTTATAATCAACCTGTGCTGATGTATCAACAGCAGTTGTGAATATAGTTAAGAGTAGGAGAAAATATATATTGGGCAATCGACTCATTGATTTTAATTGATTTTATTAACCCCTTTGTTCAAAGTTGAAAAAAGATTGAATACTAATGTTTTGGATTAGTATTTTTGTGGTTTACTAAAAATATTGTTTTTTGTTTATATTTGCAATCGGTTGCGTAAAAGTAAAACATTGAAGTATATAAAAAAAATTTTAAAGTATTTTTTTTATATTCGTAAATTATAACCCAAAAATCAAGAAATATATAACTATGAATACTTTTTCCCAAAAATTAATTGTGATTCTTTTACTACTTGCAATTCTACCGTGTAAGAGTCAAACGCTTGACAAAAAGCAACGGGATTTCCCGTTTTATAATCCTTCTCTTTCTATCGACCAAAGAGTTGCAGATTTGATATCTAGATTGACTTTAGAAGAAAAAGCAAATCAAATGTTGCATAACACAGATGCAATCGAACGTTTAGGAATATTGTCTTATAATTATTGGAATGAAGCCTTACACGGAGTTGGAAGATCTGGAAATGCAACTGTTTTTCCTCAGGCAATTGGGCTTGGAGCTACTTTTGATACGGAGTTGGCTTATAGGGTTTCTTCGGTAATTTCGGACGAAGCTAGAGCGATGTATAATGCAGCCAAAACCAAAGGATATAATTTGCAATACGGAGGCTTAACTTTTTGGACTCCCAATATCAATATTTTTAGAGATCCTCGATGGGGGCGTGGTCAGGAAACATACGGTGAAGACCCGTTTTTGACTGCTGCAATAGGAACAGCTTTTGTAAAAGGCTTACAAGGCGATAATCCTAATTATTTAAAAACAGCAGCTTGTGCTAAACATTTTGCAGTGCACAGTGGACCGGAATTGGTGCGACACCAGTTCAATGCAGAAGCCAGTCAAAAGGATTTATGGGAGACGTATTTGCCTGCATTTAAGGCTTTGGTAGATGTAAATGTGGAAGCTGTTATGTGCGCTTATAATAGTACCAATGGTCAGCCATGTTGCTCGAATAATTATTTAATTACTGATGTTCTTAGAAAAAAATGGAATTTTAAAGGCCATGTTTTATCCGATTGTTGGGCTTTGCAGGATCTTTTTTTACCAAAGGGTACAGGCCACGGAGTTGTAAAAACTCAGGCAGAAGCTGCTGCTTTAGCCGTAAAAAGTGGCGTGAGCCTAAATTGTGGAGTAACGTACAACTCTTTACCAGATGCCGTTAAAGAAGGTTTGATTACCGAAAAGGAAATCGATTCCCAATTGGCAATTTTACTTAAAACCAGATTCAGACTGGGTTTGTTTGATCCAATGGGTTCAAATCCTTATGATGCTATTCCTTCTAATGTTGTAAATAGCGAATTACATAGAGATTTGGCTAGAGAAGTAGCTCAAAAAAGTATGGTATTATTAAAAAACAATGGAATTTTACCGTTAAAAAATGACCTTGGAAAATATTTTGTCACTGGACCTAATGCGGCTAGTATAGAAGTTCTTTTGGGTAATTATTATGGTATAAACCCAAATATGGTTACCATTCTCGAAGGTATTACGGCTTCAATAAGTCCAGCGAGTAAATTGCAATACAGGTTGGGAGCTATGTTGAATCAAAAAGCGGTGAACCCTGTAAACTATGCCACCGGAAATGCTGCGGACAGCGATGTGACCATTGTGGTTTTGGGTGTTTCGAGCACTATTGAAGGTGAAGAAGGTGATTCATTATCCTCATTAACCGCTGGTGATAGATTGGATTATAATTTGCCTCAAAACCAAATGGAATATTTAAGAGAACTAAGAGAAACTGCCAATAAAAACCCTAATAATAAGAAACCAATTGTAGCCGTAATTACAGGTGGAAGCCCAATGAATCTTGCCGAAGTTCAGGAATTGGCAGATGCTGTTTTATTAGTTTGGTATCCTGGCGAAGAAGGCGGAACAGCAGTTGCAGATATTCTTTTTGGGAAAATTTCACCATCTGGAAAATTGCCCATTACTTTTCCTAAATCTTTAGACCAATTGCCTCCTTTTGAAGATTATTCGATGAAAGGAAGAACCTATAAATATATGAATCTAGATCCTATGTATCCTTTTGGTTTTGGATTGAGTTACACCAATTTTACTTATGGCGAAGCCAAAGTTGCTGCAACAAAAATCTCCAAAAAAGACAATCTTGTAGTTTCTGTAAAGGTGACCAATTCAGGTAAAGTAAAATCGGATGAAGTAGTGCAATTATATGTTTCGGATTTGGTGGCTTCGGTAGTTGTACCTAATTTCCAATTAATAAATATGAAAAGAATCACTTTAGAACCAGGAGAATCTAAAGAAGTTTCATTTCAGTTGACTCCAAAAGCATTCGAAATTGTAAAAAATGATGGTTCAAGAGTTATCGAATCGGGTGACTTTAAAATATATGTAGGCGGTTCCAGTCCAATGAAAAGAAGTTTTGAATTGGGAGCACCAAAAATGGAAGAACTTCAGGTAACTGTGAAGTAATGATCCGATAATTGAATCAAATCTAAACCTATTTCGAAATTATTTTTTTAGGTTTACTGTAGAAATTTATTTTCTTTTTGAAGATTCCCGAACCAGAACTTCCGTATTCAAAAAAGTGATTTCTTTCACTTCATCTGTGGTAGTAGATTCTAAGAGGCTTAAGATTTTCTCGGCAGAAGCCTGTCCCATTTCGAAAGCTGGATGTGTTACTGTTGATAGTGCAGGTTCAATAATTTGTGATACGGGATCGTTATTAAAACCAATTATTGCCAAATCCTCCGGCACTCTTAAATTTCTTTTTTTAGCCACTTTAATTGCAGCAACTGCGGTACTATCATTCGAAGAAAAAATCCCATCGGGAGGATTTTTTAAATCTAATAATCTATTGGTAACTATTTCGCCTTCTTCATAGCTCAGAATTTTAAAGTAGACTAATAAATCATCATCAGCAACTAATTTATTGTGCTTTAATGCGTCTAAGTATCCTCTTTTTCGTTCGCTATATACATTTCTAAATTGGGACCCAGCATAATGAGCTATTCGTTTACAGCCTTGATCAATGAGGTGTTGAGTTGCCTTATATCCAGCAGAATAATTATCTATCATCACACGCCAAGTGTCAATCTCTTTGGGTACCCTATCTACAAAAACCAAAGGAATATTGCTGTTGATAAATTGTTTAAAATGGGAAGTATTCCGGGTTTCCATTGCCAGTGAACAAATAACTCCGCTCACTCTGTTGCTATAGAGTACTTTAGTCATATTCACCTCGTTTTTATAGGAATCGTTCGATTGAATAATAATGGTATTATATCCTGCGTTCTGCAAAGTTTCTTCGATACCACTTATGAGTGAAGACAAGAAAGGTCTATTAATTCGAGAGATTAATACGCCGATAGTTTTTGTTTTTTTGTTTCGCAAACTGGCAGCTAACACATTGGGACGAAAACCCATTTCTGCAGCAGTATCTTTTACTAATTGAGTCGTTGTTTTTCCAATACTACGATGATCTTTTAGCGCTCTTGAAATAGTTGATGTAGCAAGTCCTAGCTTTTCGGCGATATGATAAATGGTAACGTCACTATGCTTTTTCATTGGTCTATCAATATTTTAGGATGCACGTAATTGCTTTGATAATTATTTATTAAATGCAATAATAGTCTAGTGATTTTAAAATTAAAGTTCTTTTCTTTTTGAAGATTCTCGAACCAATACTTCGGTATTTAGAAAAGTTATTTCTTTGACTTCATCTTTATTTGGGAATTTAATGCTTTTCAAAATAATTTCGGCAGACATTTGTCCCATTTTTGCTGCTGGATGTGTAATTGTGGATAAGTTTGGGTCGATGATTTCTGAAATAGGGTCATTGTTAAAACCGATAACTGCAAAATCTTCTGGGATTCTAAGTCCTTTTCTTTTGGCACTTTGTATGGCACTCACAGCCATAATATCTCCTGAAGCAAATAACCCATCTGGCCGATTTTTTAAATCCAGCAATTTAGTACTGGCTTTTAAGGCTTCGTTGTAAGTAACTGTTTTTAAATCTACCATTAGTTCTTTTTCAATGGGTAAATTGTATTTTTTTAAAGCATCGAGATAGCCTCTTTTTCTTTCGTTATACAAATTTCCAAATTCAGAACCTGCAGTAATATGAGCTATGCGTTTGCAACCTTGTTCAATCAGGTGTGTTGTTGCTTTAAATCCAGCTGCATAATTATCAATAATTACCCGAAAAGTATTAAAATCCTTTGGAACCCTATCGACAAATACTAATGGAATATTGTTGTTTACAAATTGTTGAAAATGAGAAGTGTCAATAGTTTTCATTCCTAATGAGCAAATAATTCCACTAACTCTGCTGCTATATAAAGATTTTGCCATGCTAACTTCTTCTTCGTAAGAGTCATGAGATTGCATAATAATTACATTGTAACCTGATTTTCGGGCTGTAATTTCTATACCACTAATCAACGAAGAAAGAAATGGTTGGGTAACAGTTGGTATTAAAACCCCAATGGTATTGGTTTTGTTGCCACGCAATCCAGCAGCCAAAGTATTAGGAACATAACCCATTTCTTCGGCCATTTTCTTTACTTTTTTTATGGTTTTGCTGCTAATTGTAGGATGATCTTTTAGTGCTCTTGAAATTGTAGAGGTCGCTAATTTTAATTTTTCAGCTAGATCATAGATAGTAATATCTTTATTTTCTTCCATTTATTAAAATATTGTAAACAAATATAATGTTTTTTTTAATAATAATATTCACTCGTGAATATGGTGATAGATGCTTCTGAAAATCATTTTGGTACAGCCAATTACACACCTAAAAAAAAAATAATAAAATTTTTTTCGAAAATAATTTTTTATATTAAAAAAAATACTAATTTAGCATACCGGAACAGAACAGTACGCTATTTATGAATGAAACGAATTTTACCTTTAGTATTAATCACGAAAGTGACATCCCGAAGTATCAGCAATTGGTCAATTCTATCAATAATGCTATTGCCAAAAAGCTTCTGAACAAGGGGGATTTACTTCCTTCGGTAAATAGTATTTGCAAAGAAAATAAGCTTTCGAAGGATACCGTTTTTAAAGCGTATTCGATTTTAAAAGACCAAAGAGTCATTGAATCAGTGCCTAATAAAGGGTATTATGTAGCGGGCGAAACTCGAAAAGTACTTTTGGTTTTAGATACTTTCAAAGCCTACAAAGAAGTTTTGTATCATTCGTTTGTGAATAATTTGCCCGACAATATCATTACAGATGTACAGTTTCATCATTATAACATAGATAATTTCAAAACCATTATTAATAATAGTATTGGGAAATATTATAAATATGTGGTAATGAATTTTGATGATAAAGAAGTTACTTCTGTTTTGACCAATATTTCCAATGAAAAACTATTGTTGATTGATTGGAATATTCATTCAAAACCTAAGAACAATTATGTGTTTCAGGATTTTGGAAAAGCTTTTTATGAATCGTTAAAAGAGGCTGTTGATTTGTTTAGAAAATATAAAGCTATTCATTTTGTGTATCCAAATTTTACGAATCACCCAAAAGAAACACTTACTTTTTTTATGTTTTTTTGCAAAGAATTTGGTTTTAAATCTAAAATTATTACCAATCCAAAAGAGTTCGATATCGAAAAAGATATTGCCTATATCGGGGTTAGTGACCGAATGCTTGGTGTGTTTCTAGAGCAATGTAGGGAAAAAGATTTTGAACCCGGAAAAGACGTTGGATTTTTATCGTACAATGAAACTCCGATGAAAAAATTTATTTACAAAGGAATCTCGGTGGTTTCAACTGATTTTAAGGAATTAGGAACCAAAGGGGCCGAATTTATTACAAAAGACGAACCGATGCAGTATTATGTATCGACAAAATTAATACTAAGAGAATCATTATAAATTATGTACTACATTGGATTTGACATAGGTAGCTCTTCGGTGAAAGTAGCTATCGTAGAAATTGCAACCGGAAAAAGCATTGGCGTAGTCCAAGAG
Organism: Flavobacterium sp.; assembly: GCA_035433125.1. Classification (GTDB taxonomy): domain Bacteria; phylum Bacteroidota; class Bacteroidia; order Flavobacteriales; family Flavobacteriaceae; genus Flavobacterium. The sequence goes on along the minus strand of DAORUG010000116.1, from coordinate 3,382 downwards.
CCGGAAACCGAAATGAGTATGCTAGCCCTAAAAAATGGGTGGGCAGAACAAAAACCGGAAGAGTGGTGGCAACATTGCTGCAATGCAGTTGCTAAAATAAAAAAGAAACACAATATTACCAGAACACAAATAAAAGGAATAGGGATTTCGTATCAAATGCACGGCTTGGTTTTGGTCGATGCAGCAGGTCAACCCTTGCGAAAATCGATAATTTGGTGTGATAGCCGAGCTGTTGAAATCGGAAATGAAGCATTTGCATCAATTGGTAATCAAAAATGCAACGAACATTTGCTGAATTCTCCCGGAAATTTTACTGCTTCAAAATTGAAATGGGTCAAAGAAAACGAACCGGAAATTTACAATCAGATTCATAAATTTATGTTGCCGGGTGATTATATTGCCTATAAATTATCGAATGTAATCAATACCACAATCTCGGGATTGTCTGAAGGAATTATGTGGGATTTTAAAAATGACAGCTTCGCCAATTTCTTGTTTGAGCATTATGGTATTTCGAATGAACTTGTTCCAGACATTGTTGATACTTTTTGTGTTCAATCTAAAGTAGATAAAAAAGGAGCAGAAGAAAGCGGTTTAGCCGAAGGAACTCCAATATTTTACAGAGCAGGAGACCAACCCAACAATGCACTTTCGCTGAATGTTTTCAATCCGGGCGAAGTAGCTGCAACAGGCGGAACATCAGGTGTGGTTTACGCAATGACCAATAGTTTGTCTGTAAAAGAAAGTTCAAGAGTGAATAATTTTGCCCACGTCAACTACAAAAAAGGAAATGATCCAAGAATTGGAAAATTGTTGTGTATCAATGGTGCTGGAATTCAATACCGTTGGTTGCTGAATAATCTTTCGGTTTCCTCTTATGAAGAAATGAACAATCTTGCTTCGGATATTCCGGTAGGTTCTGATGGAGTTTGTATGATTCCTTTTGGAAACGGAGCAGAGAGGATGTTGAATAGCAAAGACATTGGAACTCGATTGGTAAACATCAATCTGAACAATCACGGTAAAGCACATATTTGTCGCGCAGCATTAGAAGGAATTGCATTTTCATTCGTTTACGGAATGGAAATTATGAAATCCGATGGTATCGAAGTAAAAGTAATGCGAGCTGGAAACGATAATTTATTCCGTTCTGAGATATTTTCGAATACTGTGGCAACACTTATCGGACACGAAATAGAAATATACAATACGACAGGAGCCATTGGCGCAGCAAGAGCATCAGGACTTCACGAAGGCGACTTTGAAACTTTCGGAAAATACATTACCGACAATGATCACGTAATGACTTATATGCCTTTTAAAGACAAACAACCGTATTTAGAAGCATATCAACTTTGGAAAAATGAACTAGAATTAATAATTAATAAACAATAAAAAAATGGCAACTTTAGGCAATAAAGAATACTTTAAAGGTATTAGCGAAATTAAATTTGAAGGAAAAGAATCAGACAATCCTTTAGCATTCAAATATTACAATCCAGATCAAATCGTAGCTGGAAAAACAATGCGTGAGCATTTTAAATTTGCTATCGCATACTGGCATACCTTCTGTGGACAAGGTTCAGATCCATTTGGACCTGGAACACAAAATTTTGCTTGGGATCAATCATCAGATGCTGTTCAAGCTGCTAAAGATAAAGCAGATGCCGCTTTCGAATTTATCACAAAAATGGGATTTGGATACTACTGTTTCCACGATTATGACTTGGTTAGAGAAGGAGCAACTTTTGGAGAATCTGAAAAAAGAATCTTAACTATCACTGAGTATTTGAAAGAAAAACAAGCAGCTTCTGGTGTGAAATTGCTTTGGGGAACTGCCAATGCTTTTTCGAACCCTCGTTATATGAATGGTGCTGCTACCAATCCTGATTTCAACGTAGTGGCAAGAGCAGGTGGACAAGTAAAATTAGCCTTAGATGCAACGATTGCCTTAGGCGGTGAGAATTATGTTTTCTGGGGTGGACGCGAAGGATATATGTCATTGTTAAACACGGATATGGGTAGAGAATTAGATCATATGGGACAATTCTTGAGAATGGCTCGTGATTATGCTCGTGCGCAAGGATTCAAAGGAAATTTCTTCATTGAGCCAAAACCTATGGAACCAATGAAACATCAATATGATTTTGATTGTGCTACAGCAATTGGATTTTTACGTGCACAAGGTTTAGAGAATGATTTCAAAATGAATATTGAAGTGAATCACGCAACTCTAGCTCAACACACTTTCCAACACGAAATTGACGTGGCTGCACAAGCAGGAATGTTAGGAAGTTTAGATGCTAATAGAGGGGATTACCAAAACGGATGGGATACAGACCAATTTCCAAACAACATTCAAGAAACTACCGAAGCGATGTTGGTATTCTTGAAAGCTGGAGGTCTTCAAGGAGGTGGAGTTAATTTTGATGCTAAAATCAGAAGAAATTCAACCGATATGGAAGATGTTTTCCACGCACACATTGGCGGAGCAGATACTTTTGCAAGAGCCTTGTTGACAGCTGATAAAATCATCACTTCATCTGCTTATGATAAATTGAGAACAGCGCGTTACAGCTCATTCGATTCTGGAAACGGAAAATCTTTTGAAGAGGGTAAATTATCTATGCAAGATTTGTATAAAATTGCACAAGAAAACGGAGAGTTGTCTTCTACAAGTGGCAAACAAGAATTGTTTGAAAATATCATCAACCAATATATTTAGGACTAGTTTTTGGTTAGTTTTAGGCTTGTTTTTATTTTAAAATAAAAACAAGCCTTTCTTTTTCAAAAGAAATCCATCGCTTATGGATAAAAGGAATTACTATTTCTTAAGACCTATTGAAAGGTTGCTAAAACATCCAAATACGGATATTGGTTTAGTGACTTCTTATATTAATTTCAAAAAAAATAGTATTGAAGTTAAAGACATTTTTTTGTCTCAATAGTTCCGTTAACACAAAAAAATATGAGTTATTTTTAGTACTTACAGTTTGGTAGGAGTATAGTTTTCTTTTACTATAATTTCTAGTTGCATATAGTTCAAGTCCGGTACATTTTCCTTTAAAACTACTTTTTTGTACAAATGATTAATTCCCATATAACCTTGTTCTTCAGGTTTTTGATGAATTAAAAAGTCGATAATGCCGTCATTTAAGAATTCCAAGTTTTGTTTTAACAACTCATAACCTACAATCCGAATCCCTTTTAGATTGTTTTCTTTTATGAATTTGGCAACAATATATACTCTCGAATTAGGAATAAATACACAATCTATTCCGTTAAACATAGCAATAGTTAATTGGTTTTCAATATCGTATTTTATACTAATTTCATTAAAATTAAATTTTTCTCTTTTATAATTATTAGCAAAGTCAATTCT
>DAORUG010000115.1:0-9669 GCA_035433125.1 Flavobacterium sp. | reverse complement strand
CAAAAATAAACACAAAGAAATGGGGAACCCCCAAATCGCTAAATGAGGATCTATATGAGGAATATTTCTACCGCTGATGAAAACTTCTTCTTTCATTTTGTATGAGTTATAATCAAAGACGAATCTTTGGATTTAAATTAAATAATAAACATTGGGTGATGTTCCGGCTTCTTTGGCCAAGACTTTGTATTTCCTTTCGGCTAATAATTGGGCAACTTTACTATTGGAATCATCCAAATCGCCAAAATACATACAGTTCGTAGGACAAACCGAAACACAGGCTGGGTCTTGTCCTTTTTTTACTCTATGAACACAAAACGTACATTTATCCACTATTCCCAAATCGGGATGTCTGTATCGGGCATCGTAAGGACAAGATTCGATACAGGCTCCGCAGCCAATACACAAATCTCTATCCACCAAAACAATTCCACCTTCTATAATGTGGCTGGCTTCGGTAGGGCAAGTTCTCACACAAGGCGCGTTGTCGCAATGATTGCAGCGTTCTGACCTTAATTCTATATCCACTTCGGGATAGGTTCCATTTACCGATTCGGTAACCCAATCCCTGCAATATCCCGTTGGAACATCATTTTCTGTTTGGCAAGCCACTACACAGTCGCTACATCCTACGCATTTGAGCGTATCTATGACCATTACATATCTCATACCGTTTCAGTTTCTTTAGGGTCTTTCGTTAAAATTGTTACAAAATTTCCTCTCATTCCAGTACCTCCCATCAAAGGATCTACCATCAATTTGGTAATCATCTCGGTATCGTTGACCCCTTTACCATAAGAGCGTTTCATTTCTGGATTTTTTTGTCCAAATCCGTGTACCATATAAACCGAATCCCAACGAATTCGCTCTGTAAGACGCACTTTTATAGGAAACGAAGAAACCACATCATCTTGATTTTTCAACCAAACGGGCTGTCCTGATTTGAGGTTCCAAATTTTACCCACTTTTGGATTGACCCATAATGCATTTTCACTTCTCAAATCATTCAAATTTGGGCTGTTTACCGTTTTGCTAAAGGTGTGCATCGGTGCGCGACCATAATTTAATCGAAAATAATCTTTGGGTGGTTGTTCGTGAGCGGTGTAAACTGGCATTGGATCTAGACCAACGTCTTTCAGTTTTTGCGAATACAATTCGATTTTACCGGAATCGGTTTTAAAAATATGGTCTGCTCCATCTTCGATATACAATGGATTTCCAGATCTTGGAAGATTTTTGACTCCAATGTGTTTCATTTCTTCCAATGAAGTTCCCATTTGCTTGAATTGCCAATCTAATATATCGGTATAATCATTGAATTTATAATAGTCCGCTAGACCTAATTTTAAACCTATTTGCTTGCCAATCCACCAACCCGGTTTGGATTCCCAACGAGGAGCTGCAGCCGGCATTCTCAAAGCGATGGAAGGCGTTCTAGCATCCGAATTTCGAAGATCGTCGTATCGTTCTAAATACGAACACTCGGGTAAAACCACATCGGCATAACCCGTAATTTCTACAGGATAAATATCAATAACTACCAAAAACTCCAAGGCTTCGATAGCTTTCATCATCAAGTTTTTCTCGGTTGGAACAGATTGCGTCAAATTCGTTCCTGCCACCATCCAAGCTTTCACTTGGTGTGGTGTATTTTCGCCAGGAATAGAAGCCCGAATCACTTCATTGGTCACTCCTTGATTCGCAAAAGGCAAATTGACATTTAAATCTTTGGCTTTCCAAGCTGGTTCAGGATATTCTGGATGTGGGAATTTTGGAACTGCCGCTTTTTCATTAAAATAAAAACCACCTCTACGTCCCCAAGTGCCTAAAAGCGCATTCAAAATACCAATGGCTCGGGTACGTTGGGTATCATCACCATACCAAGTGGAATGTCTTCCGGGATGAATTAAGGTTGCTGGAGCGGCTTTTGCCATTTCACGAGCGGAATCCCGAATCATTTTGGGCGTCAAATCGGTGATGCTGTACGCCCATTCTGGGGTAAATTGGCGAACGTGTTCTTTGAGTTCGTCAAATCCAGTGGTGTATTTGGCTACGTATTCTTTGTCGTATAAATCTTCAAAAATAATGACATTCATCCAAGCCAATAGCAAAGCCATATCGGTCGCAGGACGAATAGGCAACCAATATTTCGATTTACTGGCAACTGTTGAAAGACGTGGATCAACCGTAATAATAGTTACACCTTTATCGATGGCTTCTGAAACTTCCTGCACTTGCGTATTGTGCATATTTTCGCCAATATGGGAACCAATAAATACCAAACATTTGGAATCCCGCATATCGGTAGATTCGGGCGAACCGCAACTTTCTCCAAAAGTCAATTTCAATCCTTCGTCACGAGGGCCACGACATTGGGCAAAAGCGGGTTCGGCAACAGTGTCCGACCCGTAAGAGCTAAAAAGATGCTCCAAATGACTACCAATTGCTCCGTGTTTAAGCAATGCAAAACTTTCGGCTCCATATTTGGTTTTGATGTCGTTCATTTTGCTGGCTACCAAAGAAATGGCTTCTTCCCAAGAGGCTTCGCGAAATACAGATTTTTCTCCTTTTTTGGATACTCTGATTAGTGGTGTTTTGAGTCGGTCGTCATCGAAATGCATTCCCAAACCTCCAGTTCCGCGAGTACATAATCTCCCTTTACTGTGTGTATCAATGTCGTTACCAATAATTTTTTTGATTGTTCCCTTTTCGTCCACATAAGTCCAGCCGGCACATTTCCAAAAGCAAACATCACAATAGGTAGGAAATCGTTTTAAATCGGGGCGGTCATAATTGAAATCTTCTTTGTTCCCACCAAAAACATCAACTGAATAAAGCGAACCTGCAACAGCAGCTGCACCTGCTCCCCACATTGAAATTTTAATAAAATCCCTTCTTGATGAATTCATAATTAATTTTTTGATTTTTTTATGAATTTGTACTAATTCGAATGTATTATACCTTAAAACTATTCAAATTGTAAAAATTACTATTCCATTTCTCTGTAAATTTAATTATATCGAGATTTCATTTATATGACATTTATCATATTCAATATCCATCCTATTTTTCCTCTTTTTGGTGGATAAAATAGTGTTCCAAGCAAAAAATAAACGTAACAAAAGTTACATAACCCTCTTTTTTTTGAGCATAATACCCAAAATATTACCAAAAAAAAGTGTTTTAGGTAATTTTAAAGAAAAGGGATATTTTGGTCTCGTTTATTTATCGAAAAAATGACAAAAAACTTTAAAAAAAAAAATTAAAAAAAATAAAAATTTATGTTTCTAAAACAAAAAAAAGACCCTTTTGAGATCTTTTTTTGACAATAATTATAAGATTTATTTTAATAAATAAATGTGGTTTGTTTGTTTTTTGGAGAGGTATGTATCGAAAATAATTTATTTTTATCATAATTGCCAATGAACTGCAATAAAAAAAGCACTATTTCTTTTAAAAAACAGTGCTTGTGAAACTATATATTTTTGGTTTTGTATTAATGCGAAGTTTTGTTTCTAAATACTATCAACTGCATAATCATTGACAAAACAATCGTGAGTATCGCTCCAATAAAGTTGAGCCATAAATAACCCAATTTTTCTTCGCCACTTGGATAAATGTAAATGGCAAAATAATAAATTATAAATATGGTAATTTGGCTAATTACAGCACTGTAAAAAATTGCTTTGGACTGAACGAATTTGATGTAAAATCCAACAAGAAAAATTCCCAAAACGGTACCATAAAAAATAGACCCCACAATATTGACCAATTGAATCAAGTTTTCGAATAAGGTTCCAATACTAGCAAAAAGAATCGCAATTATTCCCCAGAATAAGGTGAAAAATTTGGTAACATTTACATAATGTTTTTCGGTTTTTTCTTCTTTTTGATTTCGCTTATAAATATCAATCGCTGTGGTCGAAGCGAGTGCATTTAATCCCGAAGCCGTTGATGACATCGCCGCAGATATAATCACGGCAAGTAATAGGCCTATTAATCCTTTAGGCAAATAATTCAGGATAAAATGAAAGAAAACATAATCTTTATCGTTGGTTTCACTGCGCTTATCTGCTTTTTGAATGAGTTCCCTAGCGTGATCTCTCAAATCTTTTTCTTTGCTCGATATTGCAACTAATTCTTTTCGAAGTATCGGATTGTCATAATCCTGATTGAGCTGGTCAATATACAAAAGGTTAATTACTTTCTTATCTTCGGAAAGAGCTTCTAATTTCTTTTCTAATAGGTGGTATTCATTTTTGTATTTGGATTTCTCAATAGCAATTTTATTATTGGGATTAAAATTCAGCGGCACAGGATTGAATTGGAAAAACACAAAAACCATCACTCCGGTAAGTAAAATAAAGAATTGCATGGGTACTTTTAACAATCCATTCATAATCAATCCCATCTGGCTTTCACGAACTGATTTTCCAGACAAATAGCGCCCCACCTGCGATTGATCGGTTCCGAAATAGGCCAAGGCCAAGAAAAAACCGCCTGTTATTCCGCTCCAAAATGTATATTTTTCTTCTGGATTAAAGGAGAAATCAACAATATTCATTTTATCATTTGCTCCAGCAATATGCAAAGCACTAGTGAAAGTCATATCGTTGGGCAAATAATTTAAAATCAAGAAAAACGTGATAAACATCCCCGACATAATGACAAACATTTGCTGTTTTTGAGTAACATTCACTGCTTTAGTTCCACCAGAAAAGGTATAAATTATTACAAGAACACCAATTGCAATATTCATTGCCGTTAAATTCCAACCCAACAAAGCCGACAAAATTATTGCGGGTGCATAAATGGTTAATCCTGTTCCTAAACCTCTTTGCACCAAGAAAAGAATCGCGGCAAGCGAACGCGTTTTTAAATCAAATCGCTTTTCGAGGTACTCATAAGCGGTAAACACCTTGTATTTATGGTATAATGGTATGAAAGTTACGCAAATAACCACCATTGCAATGGGCAAACCAAAATAAAACTGTAGAAAACCCATTCCGTCGTGATACGCCTGACCCGGTGTCGAAAGAAAGGTAATCGCACTTGCCTGAGTCGCCATAACCGAGAGCCCTACAGTGTACCAAGGGGTTTCGTTACTACCCAAAATATACTCTTCGACATTCTTACTTCCCTTCGTTTTCCAAACGCCGTAAATCACTATAAAAAGTAAGGTTACAACAAGTACAATCCAATCAAATAATTGCATAGGCTAAGAATATAATTTCATTAATAAACAAAAAATCAAAATATAAACAGCATTCGCCACCAGAACCCAAGTGTAGCTTTTTTTCCAAGTTTTAACTTTTTTTGTTTCCATAATTTTTTGTTTTTACCACTAAGACACAAAGGCGCAAATTTTAATAATTTCAAAAAATCTAACCTCAACAATGTTTCTATTCTTTTATAGTCAAGTCTTTTGAAGTTCTTTTAATTCTCGCCAAACCTGTCCTACTTGAATTACATTCTGTTCTCACAACTCGTAAACTTGCTTTTTCCATATGATACTTCCTGAATTTTTGAGTCCTGTTATCATCTTTGAAAATAATATGATTTTGGTCATTTGAAGTGTATTCAATTATGTCCAATTCTATTCTGTTTACTTCCTTAAATCTATCAACAATTACAGAAAAAGTATTTGGCTGTCTATGGTCAACTGCTAATTCGGTCCATTTTGACAAAAGACCTGTTTCTTGACATTTAACTTGTCCTTTTACTGAGTTAGTATCAAAATAGGCTTGCTTAACTGATTTAATATCATTATGTATTGAATTCCTACAAGCAACATAAAATAATTTTTCAGGTGTATATTTTGTATTATTAATTATCATCAAATAAGAAATATACAGACTTGTTTTATCACTGTAAAAAATCTCAAAACACTTAGTATTAAACTGAACTCTTGCTACTTTGATGTCATCAATAGAAACTTCATCTTCAATAGATTTAGCATTGATATTTCTTTCATCTTCTTCCATATCTCCATCTTCAACAATACTATCATCAGTTGATTCAAGTTCAGCTAAATAATTAAAAAACTCATAATCTAACAAATCAATAACATCATCAAAATCACAATCATTTAATGATTCTCCAAAATCGTATGAATTTAAAATGGCTCGATAATGCATAATTGCATCTTTTTTAAATTTATATTCTTTCTGTCCTATTTTGAATGGTTTTCTCATTGTGTTTAATTACAAAATATTCTTATTAGTTTGTTATAATACTACTAAAATCAACAAAATTAATCCATAATTCGCTTTTTATTGCTTCACTTTTTCTGCGGGAATTGTTACTGGATTTTGCAATGAAATTACATTCGATAACAATTTATAGGCTCCAGAGACTCCTTCGGGCAATTCCCTAAAAAAACTTAAACCCGTGTAAATGTAATATCCTTTTCCGTAGGGAGCGATTAATAAAGCTCCATTCTTTGCTGTTTCCCCTTTGTCATTAGATGATAAAATGGGAGTAAAAGCTTTGTCATATTCATTCGGATAATACAGTCCTTGCTCCTGTTTCCAACCTTGAAAATCTTTGGCTGTAATTTTATTTGGAGAGTTCAAAACGGGATGATTGGGAGCTAAAAAACGTACTTCGGCATTTTCTTCCGTAACTCTGTCACGCGATATTTTCATAGGAAACGGAGCTATATTTTCGGTTACCAAATCATTTGGAGTATTATATTGTACTAGCATTGTCTTTCCTCCTTTGACAAAATCAAAAAGAATATTCTGTTTGTTTGCCAAAGCTTGAACGGTATTATAAGCACGAATTCCTGTTATAACCATATCAAAATTCGCCATTTTTTCGGGTGAAATTTCTTCGGGATTAAGCAGAGTTACTTTGTACCCCATTTGCATCAAACTATTGGGAACTTCATCACCGGCTCCCATAATGTAGGCAATTCTTTCATTATTCGTTTTCAAATCCATTCGGATGAACTTGGATTCAGAAGATTTCAAGACTTGTTGTTTGGTTATATGATCAAAATCAATGATGATTTGCTCTTTGTCATATCGTTTATTGTTGATTATGGCTGTACTTTGAGCTACTACTTCTTCTGGTGAATTTGGTGGTGTTACTTCAAAATATACCGTTTGTTCCGTTCCTTTTTTGTCAAAATTGAATGGAATAGATTTTGGAAAAACACGCCAATTCTTTGGCAATTCCAATTGTAAATCACCTTTAACCCCATCTTTACCAGCCTTGATTTTAACCGCTATATATTTCTTTTTGTTGTCTTTGAAAAGAGAAACTTTATCGAGAATACTTGTCGTTACTTCAGGAACAATATCCAAATAATTATACATTTCGCCTTTTACGTCGTCATTGTATTTGTAAACAACAGCACGTTCAAATGGAATTTCAATTTCGTTTATTTTAATAATAAAAACCACTATCACGTTCCGAATGACATCGGGAATTCCTATGTTTTTCTGATCGGTAACCGTATACATTCCATCCGTTCCTTTCTCTTTTAACCAATACGGCTGTGTATATTCTATCGTGGATGGCAATTGAAAATCAAAGTTTATATTCTGCAAAACATTATTTTTAAGGGCTGTATTTTGACGAATACCTGTTTGATTGGGCAAAGTGGTTACATCGACCAATTGCATTTCGATTGGGCTTCTGTTAATCGCTTCGAGTTTTAATTTCATAAGACTCCCTGGAGTTGCTTCCTGATTTTGTGCAACAGCTTCCATATACAATCCAGCACAAGCGGCAATAACGTTTTTTATTTCTTCTGATTTGATTAGTTTCCAATGATTTTCATCCAATGCTTGAATCATCGAATAAGCTTTTACCAAATCAGGAATACTGGACGAAGGATTATTAAAATCGAATTCTGAAGCAATTTTTGAAAGCAATTCTCCAATGGGTTTCCCCCCTTTTACTCGATTCCAACTGGTATCAATTCCATCAAAAACATTGGCTTTATCTTTCGGTAATTCTCCGTTTATCAATTCTAAATACTCAGTTTCTTCGCCTCTATTTCCTGTACTTCCAAAGCCTTGCGATTGATGACAACTGCGACTCAAGGCAGCGATTTCCTGATTTGATTTCCCAATTGATGAATAATAAACACCCGTTTGCATTGAAATGAAATTGGTTTTATCGGCGGCATCAAATTTTGCTTGACTACCATAAAACCACCACGAAGGATTAAAAAACTGACGTTTGATTTGCCAAGGTTGCACCAAACTCAATTGTTCTGGGAAAATTTTTGGGTCATTAGCTTTATTAAAACTTTCGACACTCAAAATAGCCGAGGCAGAATGATGACCGTGTGTGTTTCCCGCAGTTCGATGGTCAAAACGATTGATAATAATATCCGGTTGGAATTTTCGAATGGCAAAAATAATATCTGCGAGAACTTTCTCCTTGTCCCAAATTTCTAATGTTTCTCCAGGATTTTTGGAAAAACCAAAATCATTGGCACGCGTAAATAATTGTTCGCCGCCATCAATTTTACGGGCTTCAATCAATTCTTGCGTTCGAATTACACCCAAAAATTCTCTAAGCTGTGGTCCAATCAAGTTTTGTCCTCCATCGCCTCGTGTCAATGATAAATAAGCCGTTCGTGCTTTTGTTTCATTGGAAAGATAAGATATTAATCGAGTGTTTTCATCATCGGGATGAGCCGCAATATAAAGCACCGAACCCAGAAAATTTAGCTTTTGGATTTGATTATAAATGGCTACCGAGTTTGATTTTTGGGGTTGTTGCGCATTAGAAACTTGAAAGAAAAGAAGGAAAATTATAAAAGATGAAGTTAAAGCTTTCTGCATTTTTTTGAAATTAAATTTGCGATGAATTCAAAAGTAGTAATTATTCGTTTGATAAATTAAAAAAAGAGAGAATCATATTTGATACTCTCTCTTTTAAACCGAAATCAGGATTTAATGTTTGCCATTTCCGTTTCCTTTATTGCCATTATTACTTTTCCCGTTATTACCCTTATCGTTGTTATTACTTCCTTTATTGCCGTTATCATAATGATTGTTCCCATTTCCATAATGATTGCCATTATTATTATGATACTTAGGATTTTTACCGATTGTTTTTTGTGGATTTCCCTTATACCCTTTGTGGTATTTTACTTTGTGATTATTGTAATAAACATAGGGTCTTGTACCGTGATAATCATTCAAAACTACTTTGTAACCACCATACAAATCATAATTTCTGTAAGGTCCTGGCAAATATCTAGATCGATACCATTTCCCATTATTAAAATAAATAAATTGTGTGGCTCGAATATCATAATATGCTTGAACATCGGGCAAAAAATAGTATTGTACATTGGTATATCCGACTGGTCCCCATAAAGGAGGTGTCCCTATATTTACATTAACCGAAACTTGCGATTGTACCATACTTGATACAAGTAGAAAAATTCCCGCAATAACTAATTTTAAAGTTTTCATATTTTTTGTTTTAAGTATATTCTTTTTTGATTAAAAAATTACATACTTAGAACTATTCAATAACTATGCCGCAATATATTTTAGAAATTTAAAAACAATGTTTTCAATTCAATAAAAAGAAAAAAAAGGTGTTAGATAATTAGTTAAAAATCAATACTATATTCTGTTTTTCAAATGGTTGAAGTAATGTATTTTAAAGTTTAAAAATAAAAAAAATGAAATAAAA
>DAORUG010000114.1:0-9899 GCA_035433125.1 Flavobacterium sp. | reverse complement strand
CAACTTTTGGAACGGTTTAACCTAGTGATGTTATCATAGCAAAATCTATCAAACATATCGCTAAACTGAGCCGTTGTTATAGCAAAACTCTTTATTTGGTTTGCATTCAACATTATGGAATTCACTTCATAAGAATCTATGTTTATATCGGTTGGGATTGAAATTTGATGGTCATCTATTTCAAATTCCCAACCGTTTTCAATAAGTTTTCGTCTATTGTCTTGCTTCAATAATTCAAAAATTGCAATATCTTGATCTGTAAATAAATCTCCCTCAGGCAATTGTTTTATATCATATCTTTCTTCTAAAACTTTAAAAAATTTAGGTTCAAAATAATCTGTCAACAATCCTTTTGATGGTCTGTCGTTGATGACTGTTGCGGTTACTAATTTATCAAAAAACCAACCTTTATCGTCTTTTCGCTCTGCATATTGAGGAATAAAGAAATCTACATCCGAAGGCACAAAGTTTATCCTATTGCTTTCTATGTTTGTATAGACATAACCGTAATTTAAATCATCGCTATCATAATGTCTTTGATGTGGCATTCTTAAAATTCTTCCCACGGTTTGAATTCCAAAATCAGGACTTTTAACCGTTCTGTAACTCACTAAAATGGATGCTCTTGGACAATCCCAACCTTGTGCAATAGCTTGTTTAAAAATTAGAACATCTTGCAAACCATTTATATCTTCCAACCCATCGGTGTCTTTTTCACCCGAAAGCCAAATAGCCAAACGTCCATTATTTGTACTAATATTGAACTCCGAGTTTAACAAACCTACCAATGTATCCCGAATCGTTTTATCCTCTTCACTCAAAGCAGTAGTTTCTGATGGAAGCTGGATTATCAACAAAGGATTGATTTTATTTTCTCCCAATTCTGCATTATACAAAGCTTGCAATTCTTTTTTCTTTGCCAAAGCAGTTCGCAACAAATGAATATGCACATTATCGCTTCCTTGAAGTTTTGGGTCTAAACCAATATTCAATCGAACTCCTTTTTTTATCATTTGTTCCCTGATTACTTTTTGGCGCGAAATAGAAACTGTCAATTGAGGTCGAACATTTGGAGTTGCCGTAACCATTATTTCTATTTTAGCTTTAATCAGTTTTCGCACCGCAATAGCTTGTGGTCCCGTAAAAGCACTTAAATGAGCTTCATCAATAATCAAAATAATTTGAGTATCTGAAGCCTTTGTATTTTCTATTAGAGTTTCGAGATTCCTACTGTTTTCATTGTCCTGACGCCATATTTTTTTCATCCCATCTACACTGCTCCAATTTACAAAAAGTAAATCTTTGGGGTTTAGTATTGGATTATCGCTCAAGCTATTCAAATCAAAACAGTTCAATTTAGCGGTATCCGCATATAGTTTTTGTAAGGATAAAAAACTTTGAATGTGCAAGGTGTTGGGAGCAAACCATATAAAAGCAACTTTATCGTTCAACCCTGGTTGCAAGGGCAATTCATCGACCAATCGGTATAAATAATCTGCCATCATCACAGTTTTGCCAGAACCTGTTGGTGCTTCCAACAATATCGGAATTTGTACTTGTGCTGTATCTAATGCATCGAACGTATTGGTAAGTAAACTTGCTACTGCTTTATCTTGAAAATCTTTTAATAGGTACATACTTAATCTTGGTCTTCGTTAAATAATTCGGCAACTTCTTCTACACTTGTAGCTTTGGTTTCCCGAGATACTGGCTCTTTTTTATCCAATTTCAATGTTTTGAAAGTAGCGCGATAGGCATTATAAATAGCGTCGGGAAGTGGCACGGCTTCTATTTTATCGGCAACGTCAAAAAACATTTCTGCCAAAGCCTCTTTCTCTTCGCTAAAAGCATAAAGCTTAACAGCCTGTTCTATTTCTAATGTTTGAATAAAGGGAATCAATTGTTCGCAAACTTCTATTTGTTCTCTGCTGTGATACACCACAATCATAAACTTACCTCTGCTGTTAGTGAAAATTCTACAAACTGCTGCTTTAAAACCGTTCTCTGCCGTAACATCTGTGTAACAATCCTCCTTGATGCAAAGCAGCTCTGTGCTAGCCGAAGTCAATAACCGTTTGTTGGTTTCACTTTTGTTACTAGGCACAAACTCACTTTTGTAATAGCGTAAATTATTTTTTTCCAATCCTGTCACATCTACTCCTTTGGCATTGGTATAACCTTGAATTACTCGTTTGTTTCGTTCATAGGTTACAGATTGACAAATACCAAAAGCTTCAAATTTTTCAGTTCCTTTGTTAATACCTTTTTCAAGAAGTTCCTTTTCTGTTTTTGTATCAACTTCATTATTGGTTACCATAATACATTGGCGGTTGCCACCATCATCTGCATTTAGTGCCATTGTTGCGTGAAGTGTAGTGCCTGAACCTGCAAAGAAATCGAGGATTGTTGAATTTGAATTATTAGAAAAATTAATTACTCGCTGAATCAATTTAACTGGTTTGGTATATTTAAAAATATTATCAGTAAAAATATCTTTAATATCAGCAGCCGCATCAGCATTTTTAATATCAATAATCATATTTTTAAGTGGTGCTGAACGATTCATTAAGTTATTTTCATTATCTACATTAAGATAGTTTTTATAACAAACAGTCCATCCAGAACCTTTTTTATCTGCTTTTCTAAAATCTATAAATTTATTTTCTATACCCCATTCTAATTTAGTTTTCCCCCATTTCCAAGTCCAACCATCATTTACAAATTCAGTTCTTCCATTTGGAAAACAAATTGTACCATCAGGACATTTAATACCATAATTTAATGAATCGCTATATCGTAAACCACCTCTATCTAAACTATCCAAATAGTAAGGGCCTCTATGCTCAAAAAACTCGTCTTGATTCCTGTATCTTTTTAAATCATAAGACTCTGTATTTCTATTAAAAATTTCTGTTTGATATAAATTTGATTTTGTAAATACTGATAAATATTCAGTAATTGTGTCAATTGTCTTTGCGTCAGAGGCGCCAGTTTTTTTCTGCCAAATAATATTTGTTATGAAATTTTCTTCTCCTAAAACTTCATTACATAACAATTTCAACTGTGCTTGTTCATTATCATCAATACTAATAAAAATCATACCCTTTTCACTTAATAAACGTTTTGCAATACGCAAACGCTTATCCATAAACGAAAGCCATTTACTATGGCGATAGCTATCTTCTTTATCTACAAAACTGTCATTGTATTTAAAATCTTTGTTTCCTGTGTTGTAAGGTGGATCAATATAAATTACATCAATTGCACCTTCGTGCGTAAATGTTAATGCTGTAAGTGCGTGCAGGTTGTCGCCTTCAATCAAAATATGGTTTGGCACTTCGACTGCGCTCAGTGTGACATCGTCATTAATTATTGCTTTTTCTTTTACTTCCTTTAAAACTGGTAAATTATTGCGTAGTTGTTCTTCGACATCTTCGGCTTTGTCTTCCCAAACTAAACCGTATTTTTTCTTGGTGTTTACTAACTCTATTAATTCGCTACGCTCCTTTTGAGTTAAACCGTCTAGTTTTTTTATTTTAGAGATTAGGTCTTGTTTGTTCATTGTTTATTGTTGTATTTTTTTAGCCATTTCAAACTCTTTACCAAACTCTAACCCTAAATGCTGCACTTGTTCTGGCATAGCTAATGCCCAAGAAACATAATAAAATGCTAAGACTTGATTACCGGAAAAGCGTTTGTTATTTATGCTTGAAATGATGTAGTCTTTTTTGTTGGGATCAATTCCTTGTGTTCCTAACATTGCGATTTCGAAAGCAGCTTGTTTTATATCAGCAGCTTCTTTTTCTTTGAAATGTTTCAAAGCTTCGACCATAAACATCACGATAGCCATATTGGTACCGATTTCTTCTTGGTGTTTTTGGAACTTTTCCATTTCTCTTTTTTGAAATGGGTCTTCTGGTTCCTCCAGTCCGAAAGGGTCTTGCTGCAACTTGGTTACGAAATCATCGATATTGCTTTTACTCTCGAATTTAGCTTCGCTTTCAAGCTCGAAAAATGTATCTAAACCAAGGTCTTGTGCCCAATGCTTTACTAACTCGTATTCTTCGCCTGGTTTGCGATCCTCACGGTATTCGATAAATTCTTTGTAGAATGTTTCTGCGAGCTTTAGTTCAGCCGAAGTTGGTTTGAATTCCTGAATGGTATCAATACCAAATAATTCCTTGAACTGCATAGCATTAACCAAACTAAATGTTCTTGTTTTAGAAATTACACTTTGCGGTGCAATGTCCAGAATTCGTTCGTCGGTTACTGCTTTTATGGCATCTTGGAGCATTCCAAATAATGAGAGTAATTGGTATGGTCTTAATTCTGCGTATTCTTTGTATAGAAAATCTTCGATGAACACATCGATAGGGGTATTGTATGTTTGTAAGTTTAAGCCACTGAATATACTTTCGATAAAAAAGTCAATAGTGGATGGGTCTTGTATTTTAGATTTTAAATTATTGATTGCCGGAAGGATGGTCTCAATAAAATTGTTTTTGTTTTGTTGGGTTGAAATGAATACTTGGTTTAGGTTTTCTTTTCTCGCTTGATTTACAAAATCTAAATGCACCAATTCGTGCATCACTAAATGTTCTACAGCCGGATATGTACTTTTGTATTTTACTATGTGTTTGTTACGGTTGTATCTTTCTGCAATTTCTACTTTGGCAGCTGTTTTGATTTCATCATCAGCATAAATGTCTATTTCAGTTCCACCTTCAGCTTCCAGTTGGCTTCGGTATTTGAAGAATATTTTTTTACCATCAAAATCACCTGCAATTTTATTGGCTATGTCAAAGGCTTTTCTGAATGCGTTTTGGTACAATTCATCAATGCTTTTGGACCGTTTCAGACATTCAATACAACTATAAAAAGCGGAATGTAAATCGTTTTCTTTTTCGGCTATTAATGCCAAAATGAAAGCCGTATTAGGATAACTATCTGAAATTTTACAGGAATCCCAAGCGTATTTTTTGGCTTCTTCGAGTTTGTTTTCTTGAAATAGTAAATACGCCACATTCGATAAACTGATGTAGTCGGTTGGGTTAACCAGTAGTGCCTGATCGTAATATTTTAGGGCGGTGGGAACATCCTTAAGGAATTTGGCCTGAATATTCCCCATCATCAACAAAGCCCAATGATTCCTGGAATCCCAACGCAAAGCGTCAATCAAACAATTGATGGCTTCGTCCTGCTGACCTTCATCAGAAAGAATTTGTCCCATAATTCGGTGAAATTCCGAATTGGTAGGATTGTTGGCGATAAGATTTTGTAGAATGGGTTTGGCTTCTTGGTAATTCCCTCTTTCGCAAAGGGCAACCGTTTTGCGGTAATCGGCATCTTGGGCAAGAATAGTGGAAGTGTCTATTTCTATAGTAACCCAATCCTCGGTAATGGAAACTTTTGGCGAAAAAGGACCAAAAGTATAGTATTTTTTTAACTCATTGATTAATAAGCTATTACCCCCCCCGTACTATTTTAGGAAAAATGGTAAATAGAAAACCATCAATTTTATGGATAATTTGCATAAAGCGATCAGGATTTTTTACTTTTTTTGAAGATTTTATTTTCTAAAAGAGAATAATTATTTTTGTTGAAACAAATCTAATAAAAAATAGGCTGCAAAAGGCAATTTAAGAGATAGAAATCGATTATTTTTTGATAAATAGAACCTCACAAAACTGATTTCAAAATAAAACAAAAAAAGCGAAGCTTTATCTAGTTGTCTCACTTCTTTTTTAGTTTTACAAATGAGGCACTATTCGAGTATATTCGGGAGAAAATGGAAGGAATCAGCTCACAAATCAAGGAAGACAAAGACAATCTTTGAAAAAGATAAAGAAGTCTGTTTTAATTGACCGCCTTCACTTTATAAAAGGAGGGCGGTCGAATTATAAAATAACGGCGGTCAAATGGAAGCATCAGCAGTATAAAAATGTATCTTTGTAATGCAACAACTGACTAACGCACCCTATTCATTAAAAAATCAACTTTATGGCAGTCCCTTTTACCGCTGTGGGAAAAACAAATCCCAGTCAACCGCAAAATCCATTACTGTATTATCCCAGAACCACCCAAAGCGGTGTTGTCGATTTAGAAGAATTATCGGAACGTGTTTCTGATAGTTGCTCCGCCACACCCTCAGATTGTTCTGCAGTTATTATCGGTTTGGTTACTGAAATATGTAAATCGTTAGACCAAGGAAATATTGTTCGTTTAGGACAGCTCGGCTCGTTTCAGGTTAGTGTTCAAGGTACCAGTAGCCCGAGCGCTGAGGAGGTTACCGCTAAAAATATTTCGAGGAGTTCTATTGTTTTTAGACCTGGAAAAAAATTAAAAAATATGCTGAACCAATTGAAATTTTATAAAAAAAAGTAATTCAAAACTTCCTGCTATTTTAGTCAGGAAGCTTTATCATTAAATGGGTTTTAAATTATTTCTTGAACTTAGAAATTCCAGTTTTCAACCAACTTTCATATTCTTCAACAGTTGTATAACTTATTGTTGGTATAGTTTCATTCAAACTATTTCCTGCTAAATCCGTCAAAACATACAATGGTTGCGTATTGGTTTTGTATTTTGTAATCATAAAATCAGTCCATTTATCTCCAATGGTTTCAATTTCTGAACCTGTAGTTTTCGAAATAAATTGTTCGTTTTTTGGTAATTCTCGTTTGTCGTCAACATATAATGATATCAATACTATATCATTTTTCAAAATGGATAAAACTCGCTTGTCAGACCAAACATTATTTTCCATTTTTCTACAATTTACACAGGCAAAACCTGTAAAATCGAGCATTATAGGTTTGTTTACCGTTTTGGCATACGCCAAACCTTTATCATAATCATCAAAAACCACTATTTGATGCGGCCCCAATTTAGCACCATCAGGCAAAATTGCTGTCGGAGAATGATTTCCTGAACCACCAAATCCAAGAGGACTTTCGCTATATTCCATTGGCGGCGGAAAAGCATTAATCAATTTTAATGGTGCTCCCCAAAGTCCTGGTATCATATAAATGGTAAACGATAAAACCACTAATCCAAGCGATAATCGACCAACTGAAATGTGTGCCATTGGGCTGTCATGTGGCAAAGTAATTTTTCCGAACAAATAGAAGGCTAAAGTTCCGAAAACGGCTATCCAAATAGTCAAAAACACTTCTCTTTCTAATAAATGCAATTGCAAAACCAAATCTGCATTGGATAAAAATTTGAATGCCAAAGCCAATTCTAGAAACCCTAAAACTACTTTTACCGTATTAAGCCATCCACCCGATTTTGGCAAAGAATGCAACCAACCCGGAAACATGGCAAAAAGCATAAATGGCAAAGCTAATGCTAAAGAAAAACCAAACATTCCCACTATCGGAGCAATTCCGCCTTTCGAAGCAGCTTCAACTAATAACGTTCCAACAATTGGTCCTGTACAAGAAAATGAAACAATAGCTAATGCTAAAGCCATAAATAAAATGCCAATAATTCCGCCTCTGTCGGCTTGGCTATCGACTTTATTTGCCCAAGAATTGGGTAACATAATCTCAAAGGCTCCCAAAAATGAAACCGCAAAAACTATTAATAAAAGGAAGAAAATTAGATTAAACCACACATTGGTTGATAAAGCATTCAAAGCATCTGCTCCAAAAATCCAAGTGACCAATAATCCTAATATCACATAAATAGAGATAATTGAAATACCATAAATAATGGCGTTTTCAATCCCTTTGGCTCTAGTTTTACTCTGTTTTGTAAAAAAACTTACCGTCATTGGAATCATCGGAAAAACACAAGGAGTCAACAATGCGGCAAATCCTGAAAGAAATGCAATCAGGAATATGGTCCATAATCCTTTTTGAGTTTCTGGTTTTGAAGTGTTTTTTATTTCTTTTGGTTCTGAAACAACAGCTTTTTGTACTTCTTCTGGTTTTGAAGTGATTTCTTCCTTTTTAGTCGTGTCAGTTTGAATGGGCAAAACCTCAGTTTTAGTAACTGATGGAATGTCAAAGCTAAATTTCTTCTCCAAATTAATACAAGATTGTTTGCAAACTTGATAATTTAAAGCGACTTCAATCGTCTTGATTTTGGGATTTGTCAAAGCAATCTCCTGCTGAATTTGAGCGTTTTTTACAAAAAAAGTCTCGTTTACTTCAAAAACATCGTTGTATGCTGTTGTCGTTTTTCCTTCTTTGGCTTTGCCAATCAATTTGTAATTTCCTTTTTGATTTTCAAAAATCACTTCCATTGGCAGTGGCCCACCTTCTGGAGTAAACTGGGAATACATATGCCATTCATTTTCTATAATTCCATTAAAAGTAAGAATATAGTTGGTCTCAGATTTTTTTTCGATTTTGGTTGTCCATTTTACAGGATCAAGTATTTGCGAATTTCCATTGGCGAAGGCCAAAAAAGTAAGAAGTGCAACAATAATTTTTCGCATTATTTCAATTGTATTTTAAGTATATTTTTGGTTGTATTTTTTATTTTAAAACGTTCGTCTTGTCGAATTCCTACAATCCAAACTATTTCATTATCCGAACACAAAAGCCACGCTTTTTCTTTTTCAATCAAAGACAATTTTTCGTCTTTAAAAAATTTACTAACTTTTTTTGATTTCCCCTCCATTCCAAAAGGTTGAAAAGTATCGCCATCCTTCCAGCGGCGCAGTACTAATGGATACCACAACTTGTCTTCATCGGCAAATATAGTTGTATTTGAAACATTTGAAATGTCAGCTACTTTACTAAACGAAAGATTTAAGGGAATTTTAACTTCTTTTTGGTTTTTATTGATAAAATATTCTTCGTTTTCATCCTCTGAATTAATTGGACTTAAAATAAGAAAATCTCTATTTTTCAACAATCGAAATTCATTCGAAAATATCTGTTTACCCGATTGACCGTTAATCAAATCATAAATATCTTCCCAAGCCGAAAATCTAAATCCGTTGAACCAATGATACAAATACGACTTATAATTGGGGAGTTTTTTTAATTGATTCAAATCAAAATGAATTTCGGTTCCTTTTTCTTTGGCCACTTGCTGATAAACCAAAAACGAGGCATCATCGACCATTCCTTTGGATTCTTGCAAATAATTTTGAGTTTTTTGAAAAGAAGATAAAAAATCAGGATTCAAATCCTTCAATATAGGAACCAAATTATGCCTGATTTTATTTCGCAAGTATTTATCCGAAGCATTACTGCTGTCTTCCCTCCATTCGACAGCATTATCCTTAGCATATTGCTCGATTTCTGACCTAGAAAAAATCAAAAGTGGGCGAATTACTTTCTCATTTTGCGATGGAATTCCAGTTAGCCCATCAATTCCGGTTCCGCGAACTAGGTGTATAAGAAAAGTTTCTAAATTGTCGTCCGCTTGGTGTGCTGTTAAAATATAATCGTAGTTTTCAGTCTCCAAAAGCTCGTAAAACCAGTTGTATCGCAACTCACGAGCGGCAACTTGAGTAGAAAGTTTATAATCATTGGCGAAAGCCTCGGTATCAAATTGCGTTAAAAACAATTTAATTTCGTTGGTTTCGGTATAATTTTGAATAAATCTTTGATCTTCAAAACTTTCCAAACCGCGAAGTTGAAAATTGCAATGAGCAAGAGCAATTTCAAAAGGTAACTTATGAAACAAATCTACCATTACCATACTGTCTAAACCGCCACTGGTAGCCAAAAGAAGGTTTTTCCCAATTAAAAAAGAGAAATTTTGAGCGATATGATTTTCGAATTTCTGTTGCATATTCAAATTTAGAGATTAAATACCAAAATCAAATATGATAATTGATTTTTTTCGAATCATCTGCTTTTAAACTTAAAACGAATCTTTTAAAATCTGTAATCCTTCATCCCATTTTCCGTATCCCGAAGTGGCGTTCATATGAC
>DAORUG010000113.1:0-9919 GCA_035433125.1 Flavobacterium sp. | reverse complement strand
TTGTTGACGGTTTTCATGATTATATAATTGTGGACAAAGAGGGAGTTCTACTCATTTACCCTAAAAGTAAAGAGCAAGATATAAAACGAATAACAGCTTTGGCAAATAAACTTTAATTTCGTTATTCATTTATGAGTATTTTTCAGTTCGTATAAAAGATTAGGCAAATTTAAAAACAAGTTCTATCTGAAAATAATTAGATAGAACTTTTTTTTATTCCTTTAAATACGCTTCTCTAACTTTTTTAAATAAATTTGAGGAATAGACAAAGTCAACTACGGCTTCGTTATCAGTCCTGAAAATTTCTTCTTTTGTACCTTCCCAAGCTTTAACTCCATCTTTTAAGAAAAGAATATTTTCGCCAATTTCCATCACTGAATTCATATCGTGGGTGTTGATTACAGTCGTAATGTTGTATTCTTCGGTAATTTCACGGATGAGATTATCGATAAGAGTAGCTGTGTTTGGGTCTAAACCTGAATTGGGTTCATCGCAAAAAAGATATTTTGGATTGTTCACAATCGCACGCGCAATGGCAACTCTTTTTTGCATTCCACCCGAAATTTCAGAAGGTAATTTATGGTGAGCACCAACAAGCGCTACTCTTTTCAGTACAAAATCTACGCGATCCTGAATTTTATGTTTGTCATCGTTGGTAAACATTTTTAACGGAAAACCCACATTTTCTGATACAGTCATTGAGTCAAACAAAGCACCTCCCTGGAAAAGCATCCCTATTTCTGTTCTCAATTCCCGTTTTTCATCAGAGTCAAGATCGGAATATATTCTGCCATCAAACGAAATGGTTCCTACTTCAGGAGTGTGAATTCCGAGTAATGATTTTAGTAAAACTGTTTTTCCTGAGCCACTTTGACCAATAATCAAATTTGTTTTTCCAGTTTCGAAAACCGCTGAAACTCCTTTAAGAATCTTGGTATCCCCAAATGATTTTTCTATGTTTTTTATTTCTATCATTAGGTTAAAAGTAATTGCGTTAGAATATAATTCACAAAAATAATCAAAACCGATGTCCAAACAAATGCAACAGTACTAGCTTTCCCTACTTCAAGAGCACCACCTTTCATATAATACCCATGAAATGCCGGTACAGATGCCAAAAGTATTCCAAAAATAAAAGTTTTAATAAAGGCATAAGTCACGTGAAAGGGTATGAAATTAATTTGAACCCCTTCTATGAAATCGGTACTCGTTCCGAAACCTCCGTAAACTGCAGCAATATAACCTCCAAAGACGCCCAAAAACATGCTGATTCCTATCACAAAGGGATAAAGTAATATGGCAATTAGTTTTGGAAAAACAAGGTAATTTAAGGAGTTTATTCCCATTACTTCTAAAGCGTCAATTTGCTCTGTAACTCGCATAGAACCTATACTTGACGTAATGAATGAACCCATTTTACCAGCCATAATAATCGAAATGAAAGTAGGTGAAAATTCTAAAATTACGGATTCGCGGGTGGCATAACCAATAAGATTTTTTGGAATCAAAGGGTTGTTCAAATTCAATGCCGTTTGAATCGCTACAACACCTCCAACAAATAGAGAAATGAAGGCTACAATGCCCAAAGAGTCAATAATTAATTCGTCAATTTCTTTGAAGATTAGATTTTTCATCACAGACCATTTGGTTTGTTTTCTGAAAATTTCTTTCCACATCAAGAAGTATTTTCCAATTTGGGATAAATAGCGAAGAAGCATCATTTTTTGAGTGTTCAGATTACAGTTTGCAGTATTCCATCAAGAATACAAGTATGCAAAAATACTGTATTTTGTTTGAATTACAGATTATGTTTTTAATTTCGGAGCCACGAAATATTAAAACAGTTTCTCCTTCATTTTTTGCAAACGGTAGTTTCTAATGAATTTGGCTTGTTCCGGATTGACCAACATTGGTTTTTTGCCCGATTTAGCTTTCCAAAACCCTTGAATGTAGTCCAAAAACAAGAAAGGTTTTTTCTTCATCATCGCCAATTTGGCTGAGGCAATAGCCGTAATCCAAAATCCGTAACCCAGGGTGTAAAAGGCTTCGCCTTGTTTGTAACGAGCCGTTTTGTTGTAATTGGCGCCTGTTGGTTTAAGGTGTTTTACGTGCAAACTTTCGTCGGTAATCACTTTCCAATTGTAGAATTTGCAAAGTAATTCGTCAACGGTGTCCCAGCCCATTGCCGGTTTTAATCCTCCAATTTGTTGAAAACATTCTTTTCTGTAAGCTTTTAATGCGCCTCGAATATGGTCTTTATCTGTCAGGTTCTCCAGAATCCAATCGCCATTTTTTTCGATGTAACAAAATCCGCCAGCCATTCCAATTTTTGAATCGGATTGAAAATGCTTAATTATAGTTTCAAAATAATTGGAAGGAAAAATTAAATCGGCATCCAATTTTACAATCAAATCGTAATTTTCGTCCAAGGTTTCGAACCCTTTTTGAAAAGCTTGAATCACCTTGCTTCCTGGTAAATGTATGTTTTCGGAAGTTTTGTTTACCAAAGTAATAAAAGGATTTTCTTTAGCGAATTCCAAAACAATTTCGGCAGTTTTGTCGGTGGAATTATCATTGACTACCACAATTTTTGATGGCAAGACTGTTTGCGAAATCAAAGATTGCAAGGTTAAAGGGATAAGTGCCTCTTCGTTGTAGGACGGAATGACGATGTAGTATTTCATTAGTTGGAAACTATAAACGGAGACTGCAAACTATTTTCTTTCTGCGTAAACTATGTAATATCTCGGAGTAAAGAATCGCAATAGTGGTCGAAAACCGATTTTCTTTACTGGATGTGTAAATTTCTCTCTGTCGATGATTCTCCAGCCTGTTTTTTCTAATAACCAATCCAATTGCCAATCTTCAAATTCGTGGTAATGTCTGTCCCACATATCGGTTTTACTTCGATAGGCTGGCGAAAACCACAATCGCAACGGAATGGAAATTAATAATTTATCGCATTTCACATTTTCCAATACCGTGTAAGGATTCAACAAATGCTCAAAGATTTCAAAAGCGGTAAAAACACTGTAGTTTTCGTTCTGTAATGCTGTTTGATTGTTGTCGATATCTTCGCCCGTAGTGTTTTTTACTGTGTATCCATTTTCAACCATTATTTTTGAAAAAGGATTTGGAACGCCTAAATCGAAAATAGTTTCGGAAGTGGGAACGTGTTTTTGTAAAAATTCTAAAGTATGTTTGAATCTTTTATTGGGAAATGTTTTTTCGTACATAATCGTTGCGAGGAACAAAATAGTTTTCGTTCTTGAATTTAATTAGGCTGTAAATTTACAAAGTTTAAGGTTTAAAGTTCTAAAAAAAAACTTTAAACCTTAAACTCTGATTTTTTTGCTTTTTAATATCTATATACAAAAGCATTGATGTTCATTCCTGCTCCAACGGAAGCAAAGATGAGAATGTCTCCTTTGTGTAGTTCTTGATTTTCTATTTTTCCTCGAATCAACAAATCCAAAAGGGTAGGAACGGTCGCTACACTGCTGTTGCCCAATTCGTGAATGCTCATCGGCATAATATCTTTTGGAACAGATTTGCCATATAATTTGTAAAAACGATGAATGATGGCTTCGTCCATTTTTTCGTTGGCTTGGTGAATCAGGATTTTTTTCACATCGTCAATGCCCAATCCACTTTGGTCCAGACAGCTTTTCATTGCAGCCGGAACATTGCTCAGTGCAAATTCATAAATTTTTCGGCCATACATTTTGATGTACTTTGTGTCTTCTTTTTCTAAATCGGGATTGTATGATTTTCCAAAGAATAAATAACCAGCCTCATCGTAGGCATAAGTCGCGCTTTCATAAGACAACATTCCGGTTTCATCTTCCGAAGCGTCTATTATAGCCGCTCCCGAGCCATCAGAATAAATCATGGAATCCCTGTCGTGCGGATCTACTACTCTCGAAAGGGTTTCGCCACCAATTACTAAACAGCGTTTTGCCATGCCGGATTTGATGAAAGCATTGGCCTGAAGTACACCTTCTATCCATCCAGGGCAGCCAAAAAGAATGTCATAAGCGACACACTTAGGGTTTTTTATTTGCAATTTATGTTTGACGCGAGTTGCTAAACTAGGAATGATGTCCGATTGTTTGGAGCCGTATTTTACATCGCCAAAATTGTGTGCAAAAATAATATAATCAATAGTTTCAGGGTCTATTCTTGCATTTTCAATTGCTTTTATCGAAGCCAAAAAAGCTAAATCAGAAGCACATTGATCCTTTGCTGCGTATCGTCTTTGGTCAATTCCTGTAATGCTTTTAAATTTTTGGATTACAACTTCATTGGGATACCCAAATGGACTGCCATCTTCATTCAAAAAAACGTGTTTATTAAAATCAGTATTGGCAACTTTCATTTCTGGAATATAACTTCCTATTCCGGTTATTTTTATTTTCATTGTAAATGTGTAAAAAATTCTACGCTAAATTATAGATAAAAAATGATATAATTATATAAAATTTGCTATGCGTGCATATAATTATATAAAAATGTGTTTTTTGATATAAAATTGATTATTATTCAACAAATAAAGAATAAGTTACATTTTTATTTTCATAACTGTCGCAATTGACAATGCTCTAGTTTTCATATTTTCGGCTGTTGGTCCTGCAAAATTTTCGTCTATAGTTGTATTGAAATAGTTTAACCAAATAGAAAAATGTTCTGATGAAAGTTTAGATTGTTGGTTTAAGTCAGTATGAATTTGGAGTACATTTTTTCGATAACTTCCTCTTTCAAAAAGGATTTGTTCCCAAAAATCAACTAAATCTAATAAATGTGGACCCAAATCTATTTTTGCTACTTTAATAAAAATATAACTGATTTTGCTGTCGGCGAGTAATTTCAGATAAAATTCACTCATTAATAAATGCAAATCTTCGCGGGTTTGAATGTCTCTCATAGTATTCTTAATAAAAATGTCCCGATTTCTCGAGACATTTTGTGTTTAATATTAGTTTTCCATATAAGCTTCTATCGGTGCACAACTGCAAACCAAGTTTCGGTCACCATAAGCATCATCGGCTCTGCGAACTGTTGGCCAAAATTTATTTTCTGCAATATATTCCAATGGGAAAGCGGCTTGTTCTCTACTGTAAGGAAAGTTCCAAACATCGGCGGTAAGCATTCCTAAAGTATGTGGAGAATTTTTCAAAACATTGTTTTTATCTTCTAATGTTGAAGCTTCAATTTCTTTTCTGATGGAAATCATTGCGTCACAAAAACGGTCTAATTCTTCTAAGTTTTCGCTTTCGGTTGGTTCAATCATCAAAGTTCCTGCCACTGGAAATGAAACAGTAGGAGCGTGGAAACCATAATCCATCAAACGTTTGGCGATATCAGTAACTTCAATTCCTTTTTGTTTGAAAGGGCGACATTCCAAAATCATTTCGTGAGCAGCACGACCCATTTCTCCAGAATATAAAGTGTCGTAATGACCGTTTAATTTTTCTTTGATATAATTGGCATTCAAAATAGCGAGTTCGGTGGAGCTTTTTAAGCCTTCTGCGCCAAGCATCGAAATGTAACCGTAAGAAATCAAACAAACCAAAGCAGAACCCCAAGGCGCTGCTGAAATTGCTGAAATTGCATTCTCTCCGCCTGTTGAAATTACTGGGTTTGTTGGCAAAAACGGAACTAAATGTTTAGCCACACAGATTGGTCCAACTCCAGGTCCACCACCACCGTGAGGAATAGCAAACGTTTTATGTAAATTCAAGTGACAAACGTCAGCGCCAATGGTTGCTGGATTTGTCAATCCTACTTGAGCATTCATATTGGCACCGTCCATATAAACTTGTCCGCCGTTTTCGTGGATAATTTGTGTAATTTCACAGATAGCACTTTCAAAAACTCCGTGAGTCGAAGGATAAGTTATCATTAAACATGACAAATCATCTTTGTGCTCGATGGCTTTTTCACGTAAATCTTCTACGTCGATATTTCCGTTTTCTAAAGTTTTGGTAACAATAACTTTCATTCCAGCCATTGCTGCCGAAGCTGGATTTGTTCCGTGAGCCGATGAAGGAATCAAAGCAATATTTCTGTGGTGGTCACCACGAGATTGATGATAGGCACGAATAACCATAAGGCCGGCATATTCACCTTGTGCACCGGAATTAGGTTGTAAAGTGGTTCCTGCAAATCCGGTAATTACATTTAATTGTTGTTCTAATTTAGACAACATTTCCTGATAACCTTGTGCTTGATCCAATGGTACAAATGGGTGAATGTTGTTCCAATTGGCATTGCTTAGCGGTAACATTTCTGAAGCAGCATTCAATTTCATTGTGCAAGAACCCAACGAAATCATCGAGTGATTTAATGACAAATCTTTGCGCTCGAGCATTTTGATGTAACGCATCATAGCGGTTTCTGAATGGTATTTGTTGAAAACTTCATGTTGCAAGAACGTTGAGGTTCTTTTTAAATTGGAAGGAAAATGATTCGTTTCTGTTAAGACTTCAATTGTGCTTGGTTGAGTAGTATTTGCGGAAGCGAAAACACTAACTATTTTGTTTAAATCAGCAATACTTGTGGTTTCATTCAAAGAAATAGAAACTGTATTTTCGTCGATGTAGTAGAAATTGATTTCGTTGTTCTCAGCAATTTCTTTTATTTTTTTGGCATTGGCTTTTACAACAATGGTGTCAAAAAAAGCAGAATTGGTTTGTTGAAATCCTAATTTTTCTAATTCGTTTGATAAAGTTGCAGTTGAAGCATGAAGTTTATTCGCAATATAGCGCAACCCTTTTGGACCATGATATACCGCATACATTCCAGCCATAACCGATAGTAAAACTTGCGCCGTACAAATATTGGAAGTTGCTTTATCGCGTTTGATGTGTTGCTCGCGAGTTTGCAAAGCCATTCGAAGGGCACGATTTCCGTCAGTGTCAACGGTCACACCAATGATTCTTCCGGGCATGCTTCTTTTGAATTCGTCTTTTGTGGCAAAATAAGCGGCGTGAGGTCCACCATAACCCAACGGAATTCCGAAACGTTGTGTGGTTCCAATAACTACTGCAGCGCCCATTTCTCCGGGAGGTGTTAGTTTAGCCAAACTTAAAATATCGGCAGCAACGGCTACTTTTATTTCGTTGGCTGCTGCTTTGGAAATAAAATCGGCATAATCGTAAACTTGTCCAAATTTGCCAGGATATTGCAAGATAGCTCCAAAAAACTCGGTTGAGAAATCAAAATTTTCGTGGTTTCCAATGACTAATTCAACTCCAATTGGAGCAGAACGGGTTTCTAAAACAGATAAAGTTTGTGGCAATATTTCTTCCGAAACAAAGAATTTATTTACGTTGTTTTTCTTTTGGTCACGAGTACGAACATCAAACAATAGCGCCATCGCTTCGGCAGCGGCAGTTCCTTCGTCTAATAAAGAAGCATTGGCAATTTCCATTCCTGTAAGTTCGATAACCATAGTTTGGAAATTCAAAATGGCTTCCAAACGTCCTTGAGCAATTTCAGCTTGATAAGGAGTGTAAGCAGTGTACCAACCTGGATTTTCAAAAATATTTCTTTGAATTACGGCAGGAACAATCGCTTGATTGTATCCCAGACCGATGTAAGACTGAAACATTTTATTTTTATTGCCCAATTGTGAAATATGATTGGAATATTCATATTCAGTCATTGCCGGGTCTAATTCTAAGGGTTGTTTTAGGCGAATATTATCAGGGAGTGTTTCGTAAATTAGTTGGTCTATCGTTTCGGCTCCAATAGTTTTCAACATGTGTTGAATTTCACTTTCTCTTGGCCCAATATGTCTTAAAGCAAAAGCATCTGTTTTCATGTAGTGATAATAGTGTTGTTTTTTTGAGCCGCAAATTTATGGATTATTATCAAAAAAAGAGTTCATCAAGCCATCGATTTTTGTCAATTTTTCAACTAAAAGGCTTTGTTATTAACAGTTTTGTTATTTTTGTTGAATGAGGATTCTGAGAAAACTATTCGATTTTTATATACAAAGTAGCATTCACGTTGCTTTTGCAGTGTTTTGTCTTCTTCAGATTACAGTTGTTTCCAGTCAACAGCAGTTAAATAATCACTATTCGATTTGTGTATTTTTTGGAACTGTTTTAGGGTATAATTTTCTTAAATATTTTGAATTTTTTAGAAGAAAAAATTTTCGTTCTAACAAATATTATTCAATTCTTGCAGTGACTTTTTTGGCGGGAATGGGCTTTTTATTCTCTTTTTATTTTCTAAATCATTCTGTTCAAAAACTAATTTTGATTTCAGGATTATTTGTTTTGATTTACCCTTTTTTGAGAAATTTTGGTTGGATGAAACTTTTCTTGGTGAGTTTTGTGGTCACTTTTATCACGGTTTATATCCCGTTTCAAGATACAAAATGGTTGCCATTAGAATTTTATACAAGTGTTTTTCAACGTTTTTTTATACTAATTAGTTTGCTTGTTCCATTTGAAATAATGGACAGTAAAACCGACGACAAATCCTTGAATACTTTGCCACAACTATTTGGTATCAATAGCACTAAACTGTTTGGAATTTTATTAGTAATTCCATTTATTATTTTAGAATTCCTAAAATTATGTCACAGTTATCTAGTTCTTCCAATAGGAATTATTACAGTTACATTAATAAATTTCACGGAAACGGATAGAAACAAATATTACACTTCTTTTTGGGTCGAAAGTGTTCCGATTTTATGGTGGTTGCTACTGGTTTTATTCCAATAAAAAAATCGAGGCTTTAGTTTTCTAATAAATTCTAAAGAATTTAAATCAATCCCGCTCTCTTCAACAAAGCATCAGGTTTTGGTTCTTGTCCTCTAAAGCGTTTGTACAATTCCATAGGCAATTCAGTTCCGCCTTTAGAAAGCACATTGTCTTTGAATTTTGTCGCAACTTCTTTATTGAAAATTCCCTTTTCTTGGAAATACGCAAAGGCATCGGCATCGAGAACTTCTGCCCATTTGTAGCTGTAATATCCAGAAGAATAGCCGCCAGCAAAAATGTGTGAAAACGAAACCGACATACAATTTTCGGCTACATCGGGATATAAAGTTGTGCCTTCAAAAGCTGTTTTTTCAAAAGCTTTGATGTCATTAATTTCAGTTGGATTGTTGCTGTGGAAAGCCATATCCAATAATCCGAAACTCAATTGGCGCAAAGTGGCCATTCCTTCCTGAAAGCTGGCACTTTCCTTGATTTTTTCTACATATTCCTGCGGAATAATTTCACCCGTTTCATAATGTTTAGCAAACAAAGCCAATGCTTCCGGCTCGTAACACCAGTTTTCCATCACCTGACTTGGCAATTCCACGAAATCCCAATAAACGGATGTTCCGGACAAACTTGGGTAGGTGGTATTGGCTAACATTCCGTGTAATCCGTGGCCAAATTCGTGGAATAAAGTAGTTACTTCGTTGAATGTTAACAAAGATGGTTTCGTTTCTGTTGGTTTTGTAAAGTTGCAAACGTTCGAAATATGAGGTCTTTCGTTAATGCCATTTTTGATGTATTGTGATTTGAAAGAAGTCATCCAGGCACCATTTCGTTTGCCTTTTCTTGGGAAGAAATCGGCGTAGAAAATAGCAACTAGTTCACCAAATTCATCTTTGACTTCATAAGTGGTTACTTCTTCGTGGTATTTGTCGATGTCGAAAATTTTGGTAAAAGTCAATCCGAATAATTTTCCAGCAATGGTAAAAGCGCCGTTCAGAACATTTTCCAATTGAAAATAAGGCTTCAATTTTTCGTCATCCAAATTGAATAATTTCTGTTTCAATTTCTCTGAATAATAAGCGCCGTCCCATTTTTCTAGTTGCTCAATTCCGTCTAGTTCTTTGGCGAAAGCGGTTAATTGGGCAAATTCTCTTTGTGCT
Organism: Flavobacterium sp.; assembly: GCA_035433125.1. Classification (GTDB taxonomy): domain Bacteria; phylum Bacteroidota; class Bacteroidia; order Flavobacteriales; family Flavobacteriaceae; genus Flavobacterium. Next base: position 36 of record DAORUG010000113.1, on the reverse strand, counting down.
GCAGGTTTGGCTTTGTCCAATAAATCATTCAAAAAT
>DAORUG010000112.1:0-10114 GCA_035433125.1 Flavobacterium sp. | reverse complement strand
TTATATTGCTTTTTTTAGAATAAAAATTATACCTCAGGATGACAATCTGAAATCTAGTTGGCAACTTCGCTGATGAATTTTATTCTCATTAAACGCAATTCATCAATATCATAATCGCCATCAAATTCTTTAAGCGCTTCTTCGATATTATCGGAATGTGATTCCATAAAATAGTCATGAATTTCTTCCTGTTGGTCATCATCCAGCATTTCATCAATCCAATACTTAATATTTAGCTTGGTTCCCGAATTTACAATTTGTTCCATTTCGGTTATCAAGGCTTCCATCGTCAATCCTTTGGCGGAAGCTATATCACTGAGAGGTAATTTTCGATCAATATTTTGAATGATGTATAATTTATTAATCGAATTGGCTCCTGTAGATTTTACAACCAAATCTTCGGGTCTAATAATGTCATTATCATCGACATATTGACTGATTAATGTTATAAATTCCTTGCCGTATTTCTTCGCTTTTCCTTCTCCAACTCCGTGCGTATTGATTAACTCATCCATCGAAATTGGGTATTTCAAAGCCATATCTTCGAGTGATGGATCCTGAAAAACCACAAATGGAGGAACACCCAGTTTTTTGGCTACTTTTTTACGTAAGTCACGCAACATCCCCATCAAAACCTCATCGGCAACGCCAGTTCCTTTAGCAGCCGTTACAATAGCTTCATCCTCAGATTCGTTGTATTCGTGATCTTCGGACATCATAAAAGAGCTTGGTTTTTTGATAAAATCCAATCCTTTTTTAGTGATTTTCACCACGCCATAAGTTTCGATATCTTTGGACAATAATCCATCTACCAATACTTGTCTTAATAAAGCCATCCAATATTTTTCGTCGTGATCTGTTCCAGAACCAAAAAAGGATTGAACGTCAGTTCGATGCGCTTTTATCACTGCATTTACACGACCAATAAGTGTAAAGACCACTTCTTTGGATTTATAAATATGTTTGGTATCACGAACAACTTCAAGTAATTTAACCACTTGTTTTTGAGCTTCAACTTTCACTTTTGGATTGCGAACGTTGTCATCCATATCACCTCCTTCGCCTGTTTCATTATCGAATTCCTCACCAAAATAATGCAAGAGGAATTTCCTTCTTGACATCGAAGTTTCGGCATAAGCTACTACTTCCTGCAATAAAGCAAAGCCAATTTCCTGTTCGGCAACTGGTTTTCCGGATAAGAATTTTTCCAGTTTTTCTACGTCTTTATAGGAATAATAGGCCAAACAATGGCCTTCGCCACCATCACGTCCCGCTCGACCTGTTTCTTGGTAATAACTTTCTAATGATTTTGGAATATCGTGGTGAATCACAAAACGCACATCGGGTTTGTCGATTCCCATTCCGAAAGCAATTGTAGCCACGACAACATCAACATCTTCCATAAGAAACATATCCTGATGTTTGGCTCGTGTTTTTGCGTCTAAACCTGCGTGATAAGGCACCGCGCTAATTCCGTTTACTTGTAAAACTTCGGCAATAGCTTCTACTTTTTTGCGACTTAGACAATAAATAATTCCTGATTTTCCTTTATGCAATTTGATGAAACGAATGATATCCGATTCAATATTTTTAGTTTTAGTACGAACTTCGTAATACAAATTAGGCCTATTGAACGAGGCTTTATAGGTTGTTGCATCTACCATATCCAAATTTTTCAGAATGTCTTCCTGAACTTTTGGAGTGGCTGTTGCGGTAAGACCTATAATAGGTACGCTGCCTAATTGCTTGATAATATGTTTTAGATTTCGATATTCTGGTCTAAAATCGTGTCCCCATTCTGAGATGCAATGCGCTTCATCAATAGCAACGAAAGAAATTGGCACCGTTTGAAGAAATGTTACGTATTCCTCCTTTGTCAAGGATTCTGGGGCTACATATAAAAGTTTGGTCAATCCAGAAGAAATATCTGTTTTGACTTGAGCAATTTCTGTTTTGGTAAGGGAAGAGTTTAATACATGGGCAACTCCATTCTCAGAAGACAAGCTTCGAATGGCATCAACTTGATTCTTCATTAAAGCAATTAAAGGAGAAACAACAATAGCCGTTCCTTCTTGAACTAAAGCTGGTAATTGATAACAAAGCGACTTGCCACCGCCTGTAGGCATAATCACAAAAGTGTTTTCTTTGTTGAGAATACTTTTAATAACCTGTTCCTGTAAACCTTTGAATTGGCTGAAGCCAAAATACTTCTTTAATTCTTTGTGGATGTCAATTTCGTTTGAATTCATTCTTTATTAATGGTATTTTATCTAAATTTGCGTTTCATAAAGATACTACTTTCTTTGATACTTACAAATTTTTATAAAATTCTATTTTGAACACAAAAGAAAATATTTTGATTTTGGCAAAAAAGACTATTCTCTCTGAAAGTGAGTCTATTGCAAAACTAATTGATTTCATTGACATTAACTTCGCAGATGCCACGCAAATACTATTCAATTCCAAAGGAAGATTGATTGTAACAGGCATTGGAAAAAGTGCGATTATTGCTCAAAAAATGGTAGCCACATTCAATTCGACAGGAACACCTTCACTTTTTTTACATGCCACAGAGGCCATTCATGGTGATCTAGGAATGGTTCAACCCAATGATATTGTGCTTTGTATTTCAAAAAGTGGCAATAGCCCAGAAATAAAAATTCTTGTTCCTCTCTTGAAGCGTTTTGGCAATCTATTAATTGCAATGACTGGCAATATGACTTCGTTTTTGGCAAAAGAATCCAATTATGTTTTGAATACCACAGTCGATGCTGAGTCCTGTCCACACAATTTGGCTCCAACAAATAGCACGACGGCACAACTTGTTATGGGTGATGCTCTGGCATTATGCCTGATGAGTTTGCGCAATTTCAGTCGTGAGGATTTTGCAAAATACCATCCTGGAGGTTCTTTGGGTAAAAAACTTTTACTTCAGGTAAAAGATTTAATTGAAAACTCATTGAAACCAATGGTAAGTCCTGATGCTCCAATAAAAAAAGTGATTTTTGAAATTTCAGAAAAAAGACTTGGAGCTACGGCAGTTGTCGAAAATGACAAAGTAATAGGCGTAATCACTGATGGTGATATTCGTAGAATGCTCAATGAAAATGACACTTTTACGCATTTGACGGCCAAAGATATTATGACAAAAAATCCAAAAATGGTTCAATCTTCAGCAATGGTTGTTGAGGCTTTTAATATTTTAGAAGATTTTTCAATCACTCAATTAATTGTTAGCGACAATGACCAATATAAAGGAATTATCCATTTGCATGATATTTTAAAAGAAGGAATCGTATAATGGAAAAAAAGCAAGCTAAAGAAATGTCTTTTTTAGACCATCTCGAAGAATTAAGATGGTTGTTAGTTCGCAGTACGATAGCCATCATTATAATGGCATTCCTTACTTATTTTGTCAGTGATTATTTATTTGATACTATTATATTTGGTCCAACAAGACCTACATTCTTCACCTATCGAATGTTTTGTGATTTATCACATCAATTGAATTTTGGAGAAAGTATTTGTATCGAAGAATTGCCTTTTATCATCCAAAATACGCTAATGGAAGGCCAAGTAAATATGTTTGTTTGGATGTGTTTATTGGCAGGTTTCATACTAGCTTTTCCTTACATTTTGTGGCAAATTTGGAGTTTTATCAGTCCCGCATTATATGTAAATGAGAAAAAAAATGCTAAATTTTTTATCTTTGTTTCCTCTTTATTATTCTTTTCCGGAGTGCTTTTTGGCTATTTTGTGATTGTTCCCATGTCGGTCAATTTTGTGGCAACCTTTACAGTTAGTGAAATGGTAAAAAATCAATTTACTTTGGAATCCTATATCGGAATGTTCAAAACATCGGTGATTGCGGGTGGATTATTTTTTGAATTGCCTATAATCATTTATTTCTTGACCAAACTTGGATTGGTTACACCTGAATTTCTACGAAAATATCGAAAATATGCTATTGTCATTGTATTAATAGTAGCTGCCATTGTAACACCTCCAGATGTAGTCAGCCAAACGATTGTTGCCATTCCGATGCTGATTATTTTTGAATTGAGTGTAATTATTTCCTCCATTGTCTATAAAAGAAAACTGAAAAATGAGCAACTTAGTTAAAGAATTCAATGATTATCGTTCTAAAATGAACGAAAAATTATTGGCAGATAACAATAAAATTGTAAAACGAATTTTCAATTTGGATACCAATGCTTATGCAGAAGGAGCGCTTGATGTAAAAACCAAAGAGCTTCTAGGATTAGTGGCTTCAACAGTGCTAAGATGCGATGATTGTGTAAAATACCATTTAGAAAATTGTCATAAAGAAGGAATTTCTAAAGAAGAAATGATGGAAGCCATGGGAATCGCAACACTTGTGGGCGGAACGATAGTCATTCCTCATTTGCGCAGAGCTTATGAATTTTGGGAAGAATTAGAAAGCCAGCAGTAATCAGTTTGCAATTTCCAGATTCCAAAATTGAAGTTAAATACTAAAATCAGAACAATGATTTTTGTTAATTTGTAAAAATACCAGCAGAGATGCTGAAATAAATCCAGCATAAAATGAAGTTAAGAGCCGAAAATCTAGTTAAAACATATAAAGGACGAAGTGTTGTAAAAGGCGTGTCAGTAGAGGTAAACCAAGGCGAAATTGTAGGGCTTTTGGGGCCTAATGGCGCTGGAAAAACGACTTCTTTTTATATGATTGTAGGATTGGTAAAACCCAATATGGGTCATATTTATCTTGACGATTTAGACATTACTGAATTTCCAATGTACAAAAGAGCCCAACAAGGCATCGGTTACTTGGCTCAAGAAGCTTCTGTTTTTAGAAAACTAAGTGTCGAAGACAATATTTTGAGTGTTTTGCAACTGACAAAACATACTAAAGAAGAACAAGAAGCCAAAATGGAAAGTTTAATCGAAGAATTTGGATTGGGACACATTCGTACCAACCGCGGGGATTTACTTTCGGGTGGCGAACGTCGTCGTACCGAAATTGCCCGTTGTTTGGCTACAGATCCAAAATTTATTTTACTAGATGAACCATTCGCAGGTGTTGACCCGGTTGCCGTAGAAGATATTCAGCGAATCGTAGCGCAATTAAAAAACAAAAACATCGGCATCCTGATTACCGACCACAACGTTCAGGAAACTTTGGCGATTACTGACAAGACGTATCTAATGTTTGAAGGTGGCATTTTGAAAGAAGGAAAGCCAGAAGAATTAGTCGAAGACGAAATGGTACGCCGAGTATATTTAGGTCAGAATTTCGAGTTGAGAAAGAAAAAGTTGGAGTTTTAATAACACATTACAGTCCACAGATTGCAGATTGCAGATTTTGGTTAATAAAATATTTTTTGAAAAAATGGATAATCCAGACAATCCAAGTCCAGAAACGCAAGAAAGATGGAGCAAAGATCCGAACAATTGGATCTGGGGAATCTTTTATTACAACAAAGAAGATAGACGTTTATTGCCTCCAAAAAGAAATCCAATAATGGGTTGGACAGTTAACTTTGCCAATAGAAATTCAGTATTGTTGTTTGTTTTTATGATGCTTTTTTTCTTGCTGATCGTATTTGTTATTGAAAGCAAAAGCTAATCATTCCATCGTAATAAACCCCAACTGTTCTACATCACCATTAAAAATATTGACATCCACATTGCCTTTGATTCCTGAAACGGAAGCTTTTTCGGTGAATTGCCAAAACAGCCAATCGTCTTCTATTTTTTCTCGATAAAAATTATAATTGGCAATCCAAAAAAGGTAATCCGAGAAGTCTTCTTTTAGAAAATCATCATAATATTTCTCACCTGTATATATAATGGGTTTCACTTTATAATGTGCTTCAACAGCATTCAGCCAACGCCTTAAACCTATTTTTAAACTGTCTAAAGATTGTCCTTTTGGGAGTTTTTCAATGTCTAAAACTGGTGGTAAATCTCCTTTTTTCAGCCGAACTGTTTTAATAAAAAGCTTTGCTTGCTCCAATGAATTTTCGTTGGGACGATAATAATGATAAGCACCACGAATCATTTTTCTTTTTTTGGCACCAAGCCAATTTTCATCAAATTGCCCGTCTTCTCTATCATTTCCGGCTGTGGCACGAATAAAAACAAATTCAATTGGATACTCGTTTTCTAAATTTTCAACTAAATCCCAATCAATTTTGCCTTGATATTCAGAGATGTCTAGACCAATTGCTTTGCCTTGATGATTTTCTAAAACTTGAAAATTACGAATATCCGAAATGCGTTTGGCTTCTGCTTCCTTGAAAGAGGTATGACGAGATTTAAAACTTAGATAATATAATAAACCATTTCGGTAATGATACCCTAATCCGATGAAGAGAAAAATAAAAAATGTAATTATCGAATAATTACGAACTTTTCCAGAGAAAAAAGAAATTTTCTTACGTGGTTTTCGTCTGATTGTGGTTTTGCTTCGGGTCGTTTTTTGCCTCATTCTGCAACCTACTTTTTCAAAAATTTGTTGTTCACAAGGGACAACAAAACGTAAGTAATGATTACTAAAGGAATGGCCAAATATTGAAAGAAAACCAACAATAAAACACACAAACTCAAAAAGACAATTTGAAGTGCATTTTTCTTGAAAGTAAAATCTTTTATTTTAAGGGAAAACAAGGGAATTTCGGCATTGAGAATGTAAGCACTAAATAATGTAATGGCCAACAAAAACCACTGATTCGTCAACATATCAAAAACCACCAACGAATCGGAAAATTTGATAACCAAAGGTAAACTCATTATAAAAAGTGTATTGGCAGGCGTTGGCAGACCAATAAAAGAATCGGTTTGACGGGTATCAATATTAAAGTTAGCCAATCGGTAACATGAACCCAAAGTGATAATAAATCCTAAATACGGAATAATCTGATTTGCCGATGCGGGATCTTGCCCTTGTTTTAGCATCCAAAACATCACAAAACCCGGCACAACACCGCTAGTAACCATATCGGCAAGAGAATCCAATTGCAAACCCAACGGACCAGCCACTTTGAACAATCGGGCAAAAAAACCATCGAAAAAATCCAGAAAAATTCCAAGACTTACAAAAAAGAAAGCCATTTCGAAATTCAATTCAGAAACGAAAACTACTGCAATACAACCACAAAAAAGATTCAGCAACGTAATAAAATTCGGAATGTGTTTTTTAATTTGCATTGTTATATAAATTAGATTATCAAAGTTCACAAATTTAATATAATAAGTCTATGAGAAGTGCGTTTTTTAGAAGAGATTTAATTTTTCAGGCTGTACAATTCTGAAAGGGTTGTTAAAAAAGAGATTAGCTCGTTAAAAAATTATATTTTTGGAAAAAATTAAACAGTCCACTGGTCTGCAAACTAATCTATGTTGAAAAAAAACCTACTCTTTCTCCTCTTCTTGCTTTGCACCACTTCGTATGCGCAAACCTTGAGAAAGTATTCGAATGAGTTTATGAATATTGGCGTTGATGCCGCAGCTTTAGGAATGGCAAACGCTATGACAGCCAGTACAAATGATGTGAATTCGGGCTATTGGAACCCCGCAGGATTGGTTCATCTCGAAGACCATCAGATGTCATTGATGCATGCCAATTATTTTGCCAATATCGCCAAATACGATTATATCGCCTATGCAAACACCATTGATGACGAAAGTGCTTGGGGCATTTCCTTGATCCGTTTTGGGGTTGATGACATCTTGAATACGACTGAACTAATTGACAGCCAAGGCAATATTGACTACAATCGCATCAGTCTTTTTTCCACTGCCGATTATGGGGTCACTTTTTCGTACGCTCGAAAATTACAAGTTCCCGGTTTTCAATATGGTGTAAATGCCAAAGTAATTCGAAGAGTTATTGGAAAATTTGCCAGTTCTTGGGGTTTTGGATTCGATGCTGGATTGCAATTTGAAAAAAATGATTGGAAATTTGGCTTGATGCTTCGAGATATTACCACCACTTATAATGTTTGGAGTATTGACGAAGCCGAGTACAAAAAAATTGCCGATGCTATTCCGGGACAAAATCAGGAATTGCCTGAAAGCACTGAGATTACGGCTCCAAAAGCACAATTGGGATTGTCCAAAAAATTCATTGTTCGGTACGATTACAGTATTTTGGCTGCAGCCAATATCAATATGCAGTTTGCCAAAACCAATGATATTCTTTCGACTGATTTTGTGAGTATTGATCCTGCTTTAGGTTTTGAATTTGGTTATACTGACTTGGTTTTCCTGAGAGCTGGTGTTGGGAATTTTCAAAACATACAACAAATTGACAATACTGAAAAAGTAGGTTTTCAACCTAATATTGGCTTAGGATTTAAATACAAAGGCATCCAAATAGATTATGCTTTGACCAATCTAGGCAATCAGAGTGCGGCTTTGTATTCGAATATCTTTTCGGTAAAAGTAGATTTGGGACTTTTTAGAAATTAATTTTTAAAACATTCAAAATGAGTTCTTCTTCATTAAAAAAAATATTCCTTTTCCTTTTTTTGATTGGAACGCTCAGTAGTTTTGGGCAAAATATTATTTTGTCTGAAAATGCTCGTGCCAGCGTAATTACTTGCGATACGGGCAACGAATCCTATTCGCTTTTTGGTCACACTGCCATTCGGATTACCGATTCAGAAAACAATTTGGATGTTGTTTATAATTATGGTGCCTTCGATTTTAGGACTCCAAATTTTGTAGCAAAATTTGCCAAAGGAGATTTGCAGTATTTTGCGGTTGCCAATACTTTTTCGGACTTTATGGGTCAATATACTTACGAACAAAGAAGTGTTTTTGAACAGGAATTAATCCTTCCATTGGCATACAAACAAAAATTATTCGATAATTTGACTGCCGTTTTAGCATCAAGCGAGAGTTATTACACTTATAAATTCATTGATAAAAACTGCACTTCGATGGTTGTGGATATCCTGAACAAAACATTGGAATCTAAAGTAATCACAAAGGATTTTGACACGGACAAAACCTACAGAAGTATTTTGTTTCCCTACTTTGATAATTTCTTTTATGAAAAACTGGGCACAAGCATCATTTTTGGGACAAAAGTTGATGATTATAGCAATCACATTTTTCTGCCATTTGAACTTCACAAAGGTTTGCAGCAAACTCAATTCAACAATCAATTGCTTTGCAAGGAAAGTAAAACTTTGTTAGAATTCAAAAAACAAGTTCCAAATTCTTGGTGGAATAACATCTACACTTACTTAACTTTTCTTGGAATTATCCTAGTTTTAGACAAAAAATATATTGATGTTTTTTATATTTTAGTAATGGGATTATTGGGAGTTTTCTTTGCTACCGTTGGATTTTATTCTTATCACCAAGAACTGGCAAATAATTATAATGTGCTGTTGTTTAACCCAACTTTACTTGTTTTGCTCTACTTTATGGTGGTAAAAAACAAAAAATGGATTATCAACTTAGCGGTTTTTAATATGGTGCTTATTGGAGTTTATTTGATTTTTATGCTTAATAAAGCTCATTTGCTAATTGTGTTGCCACTAATACTTACGAGCCTATTTATATTGGCAAAAATAACATTCAAAAACAGCAAACGTATTCCTGTAGTTATTTGATTATTGACCTCTATAAAACAAAACCGTGCTAATCGTTTTTATGGTAATGTTCAAATCCAAGAAAATACTTCGGTGTTTGATATAATATAAGTCATATTGTAGTTTTATCAGACTATCCTCTATCGATTCTCCATAAGAGTAATTCACTTGAGCCCAACCGGTAAGTCCCGGTTTTATAACGTGTCGCGTTTCGTAAAAAGACATAATTTCGGCTATTTCTTTAACAAAGAAAGGTCTTTCTGGTCGTGGGCCAATAACAGCCATTTCCCCTTTCAAAATATTGACAAATTGTGGAAATTCATCGATTCTGGTCTTACGCATGAATTTTCCAAAAGGAGTGATACGGTTATCATTTGGACTCGAAAAAACAACTCCACCTTTCTCAGCATTATTAATCATAGTCCTGAACTTGAGTATCTGGAAGATTTGTCCGTTTTTGCCAACTCGTTCCTGAGTGTAAAATAATTTTCCTCGATTTCCTAAAGCATTTCCAAAAACAATTAAAG
>DAORUG010000111.1:0-10117 GCA_035433125.1 Flavobacterium sp. | reverse complement strand
CAAAAGCCAGTCATATCAAACACTTCCGAAGGAATTACTATAGTTTTTCCAGAGGTGTTTGTTTCAAATGAAATTAAAGGAAAAGTATCTTTTTACCGACCATCAGACAAAAAATTTGATTTTGAAGTTCCTATTTTGCTGTCTAATTCTTCTTTGAATGTGCCTAAAGAAAAGCTCTTAGGTGGCCGTTGGGACATCAATATGGAATGGCAATATGAAGGTAAACAATATCTTACTAAAGAGACTATTTATGTTGAATAAGTTTTAAGTATTAAGACTCCTTTCAGATTCTTTAACTCTTAAACCTTTAAACTTCTAACTCCCAACTTCTAACTTAAAAATGCTTCTAACAGCTTTCATCTTCGGTTTAATCAGTAGTTTTCACTGCATCGGAATGTGTGGTCCTATTGCTATGATGTTGCCTGTAGATAGAGAAAATCAAGCTAAAAAGGTTACTCAAATCCTGACGTATCATATCGGTCGATTGACGGCTTATGCTACCATTGGTTTAATTTTCGGATTGTTGGGAAGAGGTTTGTATTTGGCTGGATTGCAGCAAAAAATGTCTATTTTCATTGGGGTTGCTATGATTGCCGTTATTCTAATTCCAGAGAAAGTTTTTGCTAAATACAATTTTTCGAAACCTGTTTTTAAATTAATTTCTAAAATTAAAACCAGTTTAGGAAGTCAGTTCAAAAACAAGAGTTACAAATCGTTATTCACAATTGGTTTATTGAATGGTTTTTTGCCCTGCGGAATGGTTTATGTAGCTCTATTTGGTGCTATAGCCATGCAAAACGAATTTTATGGAGTTTTATATATGATTTTGTTCGGACTAGGAACCGTTCCGATGATGAGCAGCGTGGTGTATATCAACTCCTTTTTGACAATTGGGATGCGAAATAAAATTCAAAAAATCATTCCATTTTTTGCAATTATTATCGGAATATTGTTTATCTTTAGGGGGTTAGGACTTGGCATTCCTTATATCTCTCCCTCAGACATGAGTTTGTTTGTGCAATCAAGTCCAAATTGTCATTAATTATTAATTAACTCTTATATAATTATGGAAAACCAAGATCTGCTACACGTGACTCCTGAGGTTCAGGAAAAAATTGACAAATTAGTAAACGAGAATGATCATTTTGCAGCCTTATTCGAAGAATACCGCAAAGTAAAGCATGAAGTATCTTTAATAAAATCAGAAGAGGTAGTAACTACCGATGAACATTTAAAAGCATTAAAAGTTAAAATTCTCCATTTAAAAGACGAAATATATTCAATTTTACGAAGATAAAATCAAAAAAAAATCACGCTAATTCTGAAATTAGCGTGATTTTTTTGAGTTAAAAATACTTTAAATTGTCATCGAAAATAATTTCGTTTCTGGTGCTTTCCTTTTCAAGCGCAAGTCAAATGCCATGCAAATGTTGCGTACAAAAGGTTTTCCTGCATTGGTCACTTTAATGCCATTTTTTTCAATAATAACCAATCCATCATTTTCCATTTCTTTCAATTGGATAATAATTTCTGGAACTTCTGCAAAGTAAAGTGCTTTGTCTTTCCAAGAGGTTTCAAAATGGCACATTAAATTCAAAATGTGTCTTCTAATAATTAAGTCTTCTGCGGTCAATAAGTGACCTCTGAAAATAGGTAATTTATCTGTTTTTAAAATTTTATAATAATCCTCTAATTCTTTTACATTTTGGGCAAAACTATACCAGCTATCGCTTATAGACGAAACGCCTAAGCCTATCATCAGTTGTGTTTTTGAAGAGCTGTAACCCATAAAATTACGGTGTAATTTCCCTTTTTCGAAAGAGTCATACAGACTATCACTTTTTAAGGCAAAATGATCCATTCCTATTTCGTAATACTCATTTTCAAAAAGTAAATCTTTACCCACTTCATAAAGTTTACGTTTGGTTTCGTCTTTTGGAATATCTTCGTCATTAAACCCGCGTTGCCCGTTTCCTTTTATCCACGGCACGTGAGCATAACTATAAAAAGCCAATCGATCGGGTTGCAATGAATTGGTTTTTTCGATAGTATCAATCACATCGTCAATTTCCTGAAATGGTAATCCAAAAATAATATCGTGACCTATTGAAGTATAGCCAATTTCTTTTGCCCAAAAGGTTACTTTCGCTACATTATGAAAAGGTTGGAAACGATTAATCGCTTTTTGAACTTTTTCTGAATAATCCTGAACACCAAAACTGACTCTTCTAAATCCTAAATCATATAGTTTTTGCAAGTGTGCGCGAGTGGTATTATTAGGATGACCTTCGAAACTAAATTCGTGATCTTTGGCTTTCTCTGCATAAAGGAAAATACCATTTATTAAATCCTCCAGATTTTTTGTAGAGAAAAAAGTTGGCGTTCCACCTCCCAAGTGTATTTCTTTTATGATAGGTTTTTCTTCAAGAATATTACAATAGATAGCCCATTCTTTCAAAATAGCTTCTATATAAGGATGTTCAACATCGTGGTTTTTTGTAATTCGTTTATTACAGCCACAAAAAGTACACATGCTTTCGCAAAAAGGCAAATGGATGTATAAGCTCAGTCCTTCTTCCGAATTACTTTCAGCGAATGACCTTTTTAAAGTGTCTATCCAGTTTTGATAAGTGAAATCAGACTCATCCCAATAAGGGACTGTTGGATAGCTCGTGTATCTTGGCCCAGGTACATTGTATTTTTGTAGGATTGAGTTTTTCATAGAAAATATTATTTTTCATTAATCAAAATTAGTGTGGAATTGTTAAAATTAAAATGATAATTATCATATTCCATTTTTACACAAAAAAAACCTCATTCATTTTAGGTTGAATGAGGTTGATTTGATTGATTTTATTGGGCTCAAACTTGATTTATCTTTCTTATTTGTTTGAGTTTATCCTTCAAAAGTTCCATTTCCTCTTTATGTTTTTCGATGTTTTTTCGAACTTCTAGTACAATGGAGTTCTCTTTTTTAGCATTTCGAGTATTGGTAAAAAACTGAATATTATTTTCCAATTGGAAAATTTCATTCTTGATTTCATCAATTTTACGCATCAAGAAAATTTTCTCTCCTTCCAATTTTCGGGTATCGTTACTTTCTGATAATTGATCCATTCTATTCGAAAAACGCATCATTTCAGAATCTTTTTTACTCAAACTCAATTTTTCGAATAATGCATCAAGTACTTTATTGAATTTGCCTTCAATATGTCTTCTTGCGAAAGGTACTCTTCCAAATTTTTTCCAAGTTTCAATATGCAATTTTATAGCCTCCAAATCGGTTTTGTGATCGCCGGTCATCTGAAATTCTCTCAATGTTTCCAGGTAAGCCTTCTTATTATCAAAAGCTTCTACTTCTTCGCTATTTTCGTCATTTTTTTGCTCTTTTAATTTGTCAAAATAATGATTGCAAGCGTCTTTAAATTCAATCCAAATTTTATCAGAGTATTTTCTTGGCACATGACCTATTTGTTTCCACTCTTCTTGAATTTGTTTCATTATCGGAGTGGTTACTGAAAAATCAGTACTTTCCTGAAGCTCTTTGGCTTTGGCAACAAGTGCTGTTTTAAGGCTTAAATTGTTGTTTTGGTCTTTTTTGATGTCTTTATAAAACGAATTTTTGAAAGAATTAAAATTTCTCACAGCATTTTTAAAAGCCGCCCAAGTTTCTTCATTTACTTCCGATGGTACTTTTCCAGCTGAGAAAAAAGCAGTTCTCAAGGCTTCTACTTTTTCAATTTGGTGGAGCCATTGCGAGTGAGCATTGACTTTTTCGGTAGCCAAAACTTCAATTTTGGCAATTATTTCTTTTTTCTTTTCTAAATTTTCAAGCTCAGTACCTCTCATTTTTTCAAACAAAACTTCGCGTTTGTCGTGCATTTGTTTGGTCAAATCGCTAAACTTATTCCAAATTTCGTCACGGTGTTCTCTAGAAACAGGGCCAATGTCTTCTTTCCAAATTTTGTGTAAATCTTGTAATTCTCGGAACGCTTTATTGATGTCGGCTTCGTTTACCAATTCTTCAACACGAGCAACAATTTTTTGTTTTTGCTCCAAATTGTGTTTAAAATCAAGGTCTCGCGCTTCTCTGTCTAAATGTAAATAGTCATAGAAATTTTCAACGTGAAAATGATAATTGTTCCAAACGTGATTGTATTTGTCTTTCGGAATGGGACCTGCATTTTTCCATCGCTCTCTCAAATCATTAAAATGTTTCAAGGTATCTTTGATATTCGCTTGTGGATTGATGAGCTCTTTCAATTCTTCGACAATTGCTAATCTGTTTTCTAAATTGGTTTTTAGATTGGTCTGCAAACTTTTGAAATGAGCATTTTTATTGTCTCTAAACAACGAATAAAATTGGTCAAATTGTGATTTCAGTGGAAAATGATAGGCAAATTCTTCTGTAGTATCTGGGTTTTCAGCTAGGAATTCCTCTTTTTTCTCCTCTAAAAGGTGGTAATATTTAGCTAAGAATGATTTTTTTATTTCTTCGACATGATCTTTTACCGACATCACTTTTTCATTGGTAACCAAATTTTTCAATTCGTCAATGAGTGATTCCATCGAAAGCGTGTCATAATCCAACATTGGGATATCGTGACGTTCTTTCAAGGTTTCGTCTTCGCTTTCTTCGGCATTATTATCGGCAATGGCGTCGATTATGATGTCTGTTTCAGACATTTTTGTTTCGGCGATAGTTTCGCTTTCCGCATCAATAGGTTCAACTGATTCCGTTTCGATAGTTTGAGGAACTTCAATTTCATCTGCAACTGGAGTTTTAGTAACTTCAGCAGTTTCATTTTCTGTTTCTACACTAGTTTCTAGAACTGTTTCAACATTTTCATCTGCCAAATCGCTAGTTTCAACTGTTTGAACTTCTTCTAAAACTGTTGTTTCAGCTTGTGTCGTTTCAACCGAATTGTTTTCTAAATTTCCATCTGCCTCAAGCAGGTTATCATTCTTTTCTTCTAACATTTTTTCAATGTATAAGGGTTTATTTTAAACTTTTGAATGCGAAAGATAGTAAAGGAACTTCAAAATTCAAAGGAATTCCTTTATTTATAGTCGTTTTATCTTGGTGAAAGGGGATGATAAGTAGTTGTTTCTAGTCTTAAAATTGCTAATATGAAATCAAATACATACGAATTTGTATTAATCTTGAAGTTAAATTTAATGAAATGTTGCTTTTGTTAAGAATTTTAAAATTAAACAAAATTCAAAAAAACAGCCTTTAATGAGGAGTATTTTCTGGATACAGTTTGTAGTTGTTGGTTCTGAAAGCTATTAGAATAAGTTGTTTAATAGTGCTTTATTGTTGGACAAGTCGCTTAATTTGGGTTTTAAGTCAATTTCCATTACTTAAAACTCGTTGTAGTAGCCTATTACCAGTAGTTAGTTACTCTATTTATGTTTTGATTACACGATTATTTGCGAATAATAGTATAATTAAAATAGTGTCTATATTATTTTTTTTGGGCTTCCTTCAAGAAGAAATCGGTCATTTTTTTGAAAGTGCTGTCATTGAATGTAACAGGACCGTGCTGACCTTCTGGTACAGAAATAAACTCAGTCAATAATCCTTTGATTTTTAGTGCTTTGGCAAAAAGTTCGCTTTGGCAATGCGGCACAATAGTATCAGCCTCACCATGAATTACTATAAATTGAGGATCTTTTTTATCAAGGAAAGTAATAGGATTAAGAAGCGCTATCATATCAAGGTTGTCAGCTGGATTGCCTTTGATAAGAGCTGCTTCGGGAGAGTTTCCATCTTTGGGTTTTTTGCATTCATTCATAAGTGCCATATCAATAGGGCCAAACCAATCGACTATAGCATTTACAGAACTACTAACATTGGGGTAGATTCCTAAACTACCTTCAATATCAACGGTTTTTTTACCCACTGTGAATTCTTTGACACCGTTGGAGGCTCCTGCCAATGATGCCAGATGTCCACCTGAAGAAAAACCTGTAATGCCAATAAATGAAGCATCAATTTTGTATTTATCTGCATTTGCCCTAACAAACCGTATCGCAGCCTTAACATCATTGATTTGAGCCGGATAAGCAGCATCAGAACTTGCTCTGTGGTTGATTGCAATGACTGCAAACCCGCTTTCGAGTAACTTTTTTCCTAATGGTTCTAACACAGTTTGTTTCATATTATTGCCAAACCATGCGCTACCGTAAATGACAACTATTGCCTTATATGTTGGTTTTTGAGCGTTGGGCAAATAGATGTCAAGGTTGTGATACTCTTTTCCATCATTGGCATAATTAAGATTGAGCCATTGCCTGTCAGAATTTTGTCCAAAAGAGGTTACAATGCTAAAAGCAGCAAATAGTGTTGCTAAAATAATTCTCATTTTTTATGTTTATTAGGTAGTTTAATCCTTGCGGTTTTATGTTGGATATTTTTTAGCTTTTTTGAAACTAAAAAGATAGCTTACAATTTATCCTTAAAATTCCATTTAGAATTGTCGCTATTCATATCAAACTTTGCAAGTGTTGGTGTGCTATCTCCGGAAGATACTAGTGCTAACTTTTCCTTTGAATTCGGAACTACCTTAGGCATTATTCTATAGGTTCCATCAGTCAATAAATCGATTCTCCATAATTGTTCTGCTGCACCAGTATATGTAGGAACCGTTATTAGTTCAGCTTCAGCTGTTGCTGCCAATGCTCTATTTGTTCCTGCTATGACTATTTTATAATATTGACCTCCAAGATAACCTCCTCCATCAGGAACTGCTGTAATTGTCCATTTTTGATGTGGTCGAGCCATATAATCTCCGATTCTTACATCAATATTTCCGGCTGGCCAAGTAGTAATAACATCCGATAATAATTGAGATTGTATGGATTTTATTGGGTCGTCATTGTTCGCATTAAATCCGCGCATACCTCCTGGCATTCTTGTAAAATCAACTATTAATTCCAGAGCATAACCTCGTCTTTCAGATTCAATTTCATAGGTGCCCTCTTTAAAGTTATCTCCTGCAACTGGCCATCCATTTTTCCATAATATGGGTCTTATGCCCAATACGCTTCGTCCGCTTTGATCTAAATCGGCTTCATAGTGTAGAGACATTTTTTCAACTCCATTTTCAAGAACCGTACGTCCAAAGTGTCCTGCACCGTTAACTCTTCCTCCGCCAGAAGAAACTACCATTTTGCCACCGCCTTTTAGCATATCTCTTCCCATATTATCAAGGTAAGGACCAGTTACTTTTTTGGAACGACCAACAACGATGTTATAAGTTGAGTTTGCTCCATCGCAGCATGTTCCGTGTGTTCCCAGAAGATAATACCAGCCATCACGATATTCCAAATCAGTGGCTTCGCAATCTATAGCTATATCAATTGCTTTATTGCCTTTAACACGATCTCCTGTTTTAGGATCAAGTTCAATAAGACGAATGAACCCAAAATAGGTACCGTAAGATAACCATAGGCGTCCATCGGTTGGGTCTAATAAAAGCCCTGGATCGATGGCATCATTGTCTTCCATATTTTTAGATTCTGCTACCACAATAGATTCTGAATATTTAAAATCAGGGGAGTTGGGGTCAAGTGTTTTATTCCACATGGTATTGATCTTACCATCATGTCCGCCTCCCAGACCACCACCGGTAGAACCATAGACGATAAGATAACGGTCACCAATTTTTATTGCATCAGGTGCAGCTCCTCCTCCCGGTCTCACTGCGCCGCTGTTCCATGTCCAACCGTCTTCGGATATTAATCCGCCACCACGAGTGCCAAATGTATAATACTTGCCATCACATTCCATAATAGTCGATGGATCGTGTATAAAGGGTTTACCAATTTGTGCCAGCAAATTTCCAGTTAATACTATTGATAAAAGGGCAGTGCCCATTATTTTAATTCTTGATTTCATATGTTGATATTTATTCTTTTTTAACGGTCATATGTAATTCGCATATCAACATTGGTGTTTGCGACCAATTAACGGTTATGCTCATTTCATAATAAATACAATTTCTAAACAATTGAGATTTTAAATAAGAAGATTAATTAATGTTATTCATAACTAATCGTGATGCCTTTTATTGGGTTTCCGTTTTCGTCCAGAAAGCGAACACAGAAATCACTCATTCCAGGACCGTTGATTACGGCTCCCCGAATGATGTTTTTTCCTTTGTTAAGTGTTAAACGGGTAGAAACAACATCATCCATTACCATACGTCTGTCGCCAGAAAGAAATGCAGCTTCTTTTCCATTGAGCCACCACATAGAGGCTGAATTAGACCCTACAGCCATTCTGACGTTTTTCATTTCTTCCGGACAGTTTACTACAGTTACAGCCCAAAACAGAACTCCATATATTTGTTTATCTAAGCCATAGGCGAAACGAAATAATTTCACATTAAAATTAGTGCTCTCCAAGGCATGCCATTTTAGTTCCTGATCTGCCACTTTTACAACATCTCCATGTTTAGGAATAACTGTAAACTGATTTGGAAAATACTCGGTTGCAAAGGCAGTTCTCAAGTAGCTATCTACAAAAACAGTATTGCCACGGTTGGGTTTGTTAATGGGTTCTAAGAGTAACCACCGTTGAATGAAACCATCAGAGTCTGGTGTTTTTTTCTTCGTTGTGGCTGGGGTGAAGTAGGGGGAGATGCTTCGTTTAGTTTCGATTTTGGTTGCATAATCACTTTGCCTCACTTCAGTGACGGATTGTCCTTGTATTTCTAATCCACCCAAAATTAAAAAGCCCATCGCCAGCACCAATGTTTTGCGTTTAATGTTCATAATAGATATTTACGGTTTTATGGTTGTTGTTAAAAAAGATAAGTGTGTTTTCTACAAATATAATTTTTATTTTTTACCTTTTACCTTATTATGAATAAATTTTGTAAAAAAATGTAATGGAGAAGCAGTTGAATTGATGTAAATGTTGCGGTTATTTAATTTATTGTTAATAAAAAAGGAGATTTACATAAAATTGGATTAGTTTTATTGATAAATTCTTTGCAATCAGTTGCGTAATTTTTAGCTTGTCTCTGACTAAAGAAGTTTCTTTATAAAAACCACCAGAAAAAGAATACTGGGCTATATTATTTATTAAATCTTATGGTTTTTATTCCAAAAAAAACCTCCTTTAAATTGCTTTATAGGAGGTTTGTTTGTAAATTTTTTTGTGAAATCTATCGATTCTTGAAGCGAGTATTAATCCTAAAAATGGAGAGTAGCCATAAACCTTTTTTTTGAATTTTAACGTGTCGCCGTTTGGCGAGGTTGCGAACTTCGGAACCGATTATTTTTCACTAAGGTAAAATTTCTTGCGGAACGTAAACGTGAATTTACCACAAAATTCGCAATCTTGCCAAGCTGTTGGCAGAAGGTTATTTCAAAGTTTCTACTTTCGGTAACGCTACTTTTTCTAACATTTTATTTGCTAATTCAAGTTTCTCTGGGAATAAAACTTTCCCTTTAAATTCTTCCAGTTTTTTATTTATTTTGACAACTGGTATTTTAGCTTTATTTAAATCTTCAACTTTCATAATTTTAATTTTTTCTTGTTATTAAAAAACCTAAATAATCTTCTCCAACAATAATCGGCTCAAATGTTTCGTCATTTCTTAATCCATAAACATAAAAGTCATTTTTCAATTCTTCTAAATTATTTGTAATACCCATTCTGTATAGTCTTGTTCTTGCTTCACTACTTCCAGTTGCAAAAATGTAAGCTTCTGGATATTTTCCTGTAAACGCATATACAGTAGAAACTACGGTTGCTAAAACTTTCGTAGCGTCTCCATTATTAGTTATTACACCATCATTTATTTCTCTCGTTTTTACGTCTAAATCTCCAAAAGCTAAATTATAATAACCTTTAATGTTCATTTCTGTATATTGTACCAACTTGATTATTTTACCTTTTGGTCCAATACTTTCAAATTCAAAAATGTTTAATTCGGCTTCTGTTGAATATTCGTATCTTGGATATTTCATTATTAAAAATTTCTAGAACAAAATTAATGAAATTTATAAGCAGAATTTTCTTTTGTGCAGTTTTTTTAACTTTCTGCCAACGTCAGCTTGTCTAAAAACCTCCGTTTGTTTTAAATTAGATTTAAAATCAAGT
>DAORUG010000110.1:0-10122 GCA_035433125.1 Flavobacterium sp. | reverse complement strand
AATTGGAGAAGGCAAAAATAAAATCGTCCAAAAAAACAAACACTTTACGGACTGATAATCAGAATAAAATAAAAATTAAGGACTATTTGCATTTCAAAAAAATAATTGTACTTTTGCGCTCCCTTTATTGGGAATGGAATGTTTAATTAAAATAAATTATTGTGAACGCATTAAGCTACAAAACAGTATCGACAAGCAAAGCAACCGTATCCAAAGAATGGATTGTGGTAGACGCTGACGGTCATAACTTAGGACGTCTTGCAACTAAGGTCGCTATGATTCTTAGAGGTAAGTACAAGCCAAGTTATACCCCACACGTGGACTGTGGAGATAACGTAATTGTTATCAACTCAGAAAAAATCAACCTTACAGGTAACAAACTAGACGAAAAAACATACGTTCGTCACACTGGTTATCCTGGAGGACAAAGAACTTTAACTGCTAAAGTATTACAGGCAAAAAACCCTGCATTATTGGTGGAAAAAGCAGTAAAAGGAATGTTACCTAAAAACAAATTAGGAGCAGAACTTTTCAGAAATTTAAATGTTGTTGTAGGATCAGAGCACAAACAAGGCGCTCAAAAACCTAGAACTGTTAACCTAAACGATCTTAAGTAATGGGAGTAATTCACAAAATCGGTAGAAGAAAAACCGCTGTTGCACGTGTATATGTTTCAGAAGGAACAGGAGTTATCACTGTAAACAAAAAACCATTCGCAACTTATTTCCCAACTGCAACTTTACAATACAAAGTTTTACAACCAATGTCTATGACAGAAAACGTAAGCAACTTTGACGTAAAAGTGAACGTTTACGGAGGTGGTTCAACTGGTCAAGCAGAAGCTGTAAGAATGGCTTTAGCAAGAGTAATGTGTGAAGTTGGCGAAGGAAACAGAGCTATCTTGAAACCAGAAGGTTTATTAACTAGAGACCCAAGAATGGTTGAACGTAAAAAATTCGGTCAGAAAAAAGCTCGTAAGAGATTCCAATTCTCTAAACGTTAATATTGCCTGTCTTGTGCAATTCGTGCAAGACTTATTGATGATTAAATTTAAAAACAATGTTGTTGTTGTCCCGATGCGTTGGGAAATTAGTTTAGCATCTAAATGGGTTGAAAAGTTTTTAGTTTATGGTTTAGAGTTTAGAGTTTCGAGATGAAACAACAAACAATAAACAACAAACGACAAACCAAAAAAACACATTGCTAATCAACAGAACGTAAACTAAACAAAAAATGTCAAACAAAGTAGAAGTAAAAGAATTACTAGAAGCAGGTGTTCACTTCGGACACATGACTAGAAAATGGGATCCAAATATGGCTCCATACATTTATATGGAACGTAATGGAATTCACATTATCAATCTATATAAAACTGCGGCAAAAATTGAAGAAGCTAACGAAGCTTTGAAAAAAATTGCAGCCTCAGGTAGAAAAATATTATTTGTAGCTACCAAAAAACAAGCTAAAGACATCGTTGCCGATAAAGCAGCAGCTTGTAACATGCCTTACATCACTGAAAGATGGCCTGGCGGAATGTTGACTAACTTCGTAACTATCCGTAAAGCTGTTAAAAAAATGGCTACTATTGATAAAATGAAGAAAGACGGAACATTCATGACCCTTTCTAAAAAAGAGCGTTTGCAAGTAGATCGTCTTCGTGCTAAATTAGAGAAAAACTTAGGTTCAATCGCAGATATGTCTAGACTTCCTGCAGCATTGTTCGTAGTAGATATCAAAGCTGAACACATCGCAATAAAAGAAGCTCAAAAATTAAACATTCCAGTTTTTGCAATGGTAGATACCAATTCTGACCCAAGAGAGGTAGAATATGTAATCCCTGCAAATGATGATGCTTCTAAATCAATCGATAAAATTTTATCTATTGTAACTGCAGCTATTGTAGACGGTCTTTCAAACAGAGGTGCTGAAGCAGACATCCAACCTGAAGCAAGTACTGAAGAAGTAGTTGCCGAAGAAGTTGCAGTTGCTCCTGTTGCCGAAGTTGAAGTAGCAGAACCAACTGCCGAAGTTGAAGCTCCAGCAACCGAAGAATAAATCAAATTTAAATTCCAAATTTTAAATTCCAAATTCCAAAAAAATTAATAACATTAAGTTAGTAATTTGATAAAATTGGGATTTCGGATTTGAAAGTTGGAATTTTTACTTTTATAACATTAAACACATTATATTATGGCAACAATTACTGCTGCAGACGTAAATAAATTAAGAACAATTACAGGTGCAGGAATGATGGACTGCAAAAAAGCACTTGTAGAATCTGATGGAGATTTTGATTTAGCAATCGAAAACCTTCGTAAAAAAGGACAAAAAGTAGCTGCAAACCGTGCTGACAGAGAATCTTCTGAAGGAGCTGTTATCGCTATTGTTAGTGCAGACAAAACTACTGGAGCTATCGTTTCTCTTAACTGTGAGACTGACTTCGTAGGAAAAAATGAATCATTCATAAAACTAGCTCAAGATTTTGCTGAATTAGCTTTGAATTTCGATACTAAAGAAGCTTTTTTAGCTGCTGACTATAACGGAATCACTATTGCTGAAAAATTAATCGAGCAAACTGGAGTTATCGGAGAAAAAATTGAAATCCGTTCTTTCGAAAGATTAGACGGAGCTTTTATTGGTTCTTACATTCACGCTGGAAACAAAATCGCCACTTTAGTAGCCCTATCTGCAAACGTAGAAGGTGCTGAAGAAGTTGCAAAAAATGTATCAATGCAAGCTGCAGCTATGGCTCCAATTGCGTTGAACGAAGCTGGTGTAGATGCTGATACCATCGCTAAAGAAATTGAAATTGCAAAAGATCTTTTGCGTCAAGAAGGAAAACCAGAAGCGATGTTAGACAATATTGCTAAAGGAAAATTAGCTCGTTTCTTTAAAGACAATACCTTAGTAAACCAAGATTATATCAAAGACAACAAAATGAGCGTTGCTGATTATGTTAAATCTTTAGATAAAAATCTTATTGTTACAGGTTTCAAAAGAGCTGCATTAGGATAATTATAATTCACATTTCAAATCAAAAAGGGAGGCTTGTTAATTCAATCCTCCCTTTTTAGTTGATAAAAAATAAGATTTTTTTAAGATTCTTATTGAATTAATAATTGCATCGAAAGATTAAATAATTTTTCACAATGAAATGTCTCTTTTAGATCTAAATAAGTTATACCAATTTAAAAATAGTTAAATGTAATACAAGTTACACTTTGTAACTCAAATGTTTCTTTATCTTTGCATTGCAAAAACAAATAATTTAAAAAAATAAGAATATGGCATTAGCAATAACAGACGCTACTTTTGAAGAAGTAGTTTTAAAGTCAACAAAACCAGTAATGGTAGATTTTTGGGCAGCTTGGTGTGGACCTTGTAGAATGGTTGGACCAATCATTGACCAACTTGGGGAAGAATATGAAGGGAAAGTAGTCGTAGGAAAAGTAGATGTTGATGCAAATCAAGAATTTGCTGCAAAATACGGCGTTAGAAATATCCCAACAGTTTTGGTATTCCACAACGGAGAAGTAGTAGGAAAACAAGTAGGAGTTGCTCCAAAACAAACTTACGCTGATAGTTTAGACGCTTTGTTGTAAACTTTAAATTGTCATTGCGATTCCGGCTATCAGGAGAAATAATCTAGGTTTGACGAAAGTCAAGCCTTTTTTTATTAATACCCAAAAGACTAAATCCAAATAATTTACTCATCTTTCTTCAAATTTAAGAAATGATTTAAAGTAGATTTACAGATCTTTCTTGACAAACAAATTTTATGATTTTAAAGAGTCTAATTCGTGTTGAAAACGGCTAATTTCAAATAATTTTTGTGTTAAAATCTGCAAATCTGCAGTTGTTTTTAAGCTGATGCGTTTGTCCTGAATCTTAAACCAAGTAGATTGTGGCAGAAGGACTTTGAAACTGTTGAATTTAAACTATATTTGCAGATTAATTGCTTGCGTGAGGGATTGAAGAGGAAAGCCCACAGCAAAGTGCAGCGATAGCGGAAGTTTGCGAGGACTTGTAACGAAAAGCCCGACCCTTGTGGTCACGCCCAAACTTCGACTGCGCTCAGTTGGACATAAATTGACACAAATAGAGAATGAAAAATATACGGAATTTTTGCATTATTGCACACATTGATCACGGTAAAAGTACGCTTGCTGACAGACTTCTTGGTGCTACTCAAACCGTTACGGCTCGTGAAGAAAAGGCCCAATTGCTTGACAATATGGACTTGGAACGCGAACGTGGGATTACCATAAAAAGTCACGCCATCCAGATGGAATACAAGTACAAAGGCGAGGATTATATCCTGAATTTGATTGATACACCGGGACACGTGGACTTTTCGTATGAGGTTTCCCGTTCGATTGCGGCTTGCGAAGGCGCGCTTTTGATTGTGGATGCGGCACAAAGTATTCAGGCACAAACCATTTCGAATTTGTATTTGGCTTTGGAAAACGACTTGGAAATTATTCCAGTTTTGAACAAAGTAGATTTACCAAGTGCTAATCCTGAGGAAGTTAGTGACGATATTATTGATTTATTGGGATGTAAACTGGAGGATATTATTCACGCTTCGGGAAAAACTGGTTTTGGTGTCGAAAATATTTTGGCTGCCATTATCGAGAAAATTCCTGCTCCAAAAGGAAATAAAGACGAACCATTACAAGCTTTGATTTTTGACTCGCATTACAATCCATTCCGTGGAATTGAGGTTATTTTCCGTGTGAAAAACGGAGAAATCAAAAAAGGTCAAAAGATTAAATTTATGGCTACTGGCAATGAATATTTTGCTGACGAAGTAGGAACTTTGAAATTAAATCAAGTTCCAAAAAGTGTAATTTCTACCGGTGATGTTGGTTATTTAATTTCAGGAATTAAAGAGGCAAAAGAGGTAAAAGTTGGTGATACACTAACTGATGCTAAAACGCCAACAACAAATATGATTACGGGTTTTGAAGATGTGAAACCAATGGTTTTTGCTGGGATTTATCCAGTAGATACTGAAGATTTTGAAGAATTAAGAGCTTCGATGGAGAAATTACAGTTGAACGATGCTTCATTGGTATTCACTGCCGAAAGTTCAGCAGCTTTAGGTTTTGGTTTCCGTTGCGGATTCTTGGGAATGCTGCATATGGAAATTATTCAGGAACGATTGGAACGTGAATTTGATATGACGGTAATTACTACTGTTCCCAACGTTTCGTATTTGGCTTACACCAAAAAAGAACCTGAAGTTGGAATGGTGGTGAACAATCCATCGGATTTGCCGGAACCTTCCAAACTTGACCGTGTTGAAGAGCCTTACATCAAAGCGACTATCATTACCAAATCTGATTTTGTGGGGAACGTAATGAGTTTGTGTATTGAAAAACGTGGTGTTATTACCAATCAAACCTATTTGACTACGGAAAGAGTGGAATTGAATTTCGATATGCCATTGGCCGAAATTGTATTCGATTTTTACGACAGATTGAAAACAGTTTCCAAAGGATATGCTTCATTTGATTATTCACCAATTGGGATGCGTACTTCTAAATTAGTGAAATTGGATGTTTTATTAAATGCTCAATCGGTGGATGCACTTTCTGCTTTGATTCACGAAAGCAATGCTTACAACATTGGTAAAAAAATGTGTGAAAAATTGCGTGAATTGATTCCGAGACAACAATTTGATATTCCGATTCAGGCAGCAATTGGTGCTAAAATCATTGCCCGTGAAACGATAAAAGCCTTACGTAAAGATGTTACCGCCAAATGTTATGGTGGAGATATTTCGCGTAAACGTAAATTATTGGAAAAACAGAAAAAAGGTAAAAAACGGATGCGTTTAGTTGGAAACGTTGAAATTCCACAAGAAGCGTTTATGGCTGTTTTGAAGTTGAATGATTAGATTTTTTAGTATTAAGATTTAAGTATTAAGATAGAAACCTGATGATGAAAATTGTCAGGTTTTTTTGTTTAATAAACATTCAAGAAAATCCATGTAATGTATGGCTTAAAAACTTTGTACCTTTGCATCACAAAAAATTTAAACTTAAAAACAAGTGAATGAAGATTGCTTCGTTCCTCTCTATAATTATGATCGAAGACAAATCCCCACAACGAACCAGTATTGCCCAATTAGGCGAATTTGGACTGATAGACCACTTGACCAAAAACTTTGAAATCAACCAAACTTCTACTTTAAAAGGAATTGGCGATGATGCAGCCGTTTTGGATTTCAAAGACAAAAAAATAGTTGTTTCTACAGATATTTTGGTTGAAGGAGTGCATTTTGATTTAGGGTATATGCCTTTGAGACATTTGGGTTATAAAGCTGTAGTTGTTAATGTTTCGGATATTTGTGCGATGAATGCCAAAGCCACTCAAATTTTGGTTTCGATAGCGGTTTCTAATCGGTTTCCTTTGGAAGCTTTAGAAGAATTATTCGATGGAATTACGCTAGCTGCTAATGAATATAAAGTGGATGTTATTGGTGGTGACACCACTTCTTCGCAAAAAGGAATGATTATCAGCATTACCGTTATTGGCGAAGCTGATGAAAACGAGATTGTTTATAGAAACGGTGCTGGACAAACTGATTTATTGGTTGTAACTGGCGATCTTGGTGCTGCTTATATGGGCTTACAAGTTTTAGAAAGAGAGAAACAAGTTTTTCAGGTAAACCCCAATTCGCAACCTGATTTGGATGCCTATACTTATTTAATAGAACGTCAACTAAAACCCGAAGCTCGTAAAGACGTTCGCACTTTGTTACACGCTTTGGAAATAAAACCAACGGCAATGATTGATATTTCGGATGGATTGTCTTCTGAAATTATGCACATCTGCAAACAATCGAAAGTGGGTTGTAATTTATATGAAGATAAGTTGCCGCTTGACCCACAGTTTATGAATACTTGCGAAGAATTCGATCTAGATGCAACCACAGTAGCCATCAATGGTGGTGAAGATTATGAATTGCTTTTCACAATCAAAATGGAAGATTTTGAAAAAATAAAAGGGAATCCAAATTTCACGATTATTGGCCATATGACTCAAGAAAGCGAAGGAATTCATTTAGTAACTCGTGCGAATACCCGAATTCCTCTCAAAGCTCGTGGCTGGAATGCTTTAAGCGAAGAATAAAACATAAAAAAAACGGCATTTTAAGTGCCGTTTTTTTTTATATGAAATTTTTAAAATTAAAATAACAATCCTCTATTCTTAGCTTCTCTCACTAATTCAATATCGGTTTCATCACTTATATTTAATAATTTTTTTAAGTTCATTTTTCTTTTTTCGATAGCGCTTAAAGAAATTGGAACATATTGCGGAATATCTTTTGTTTTTGTTCCCTTTGAGATGTGAAAAAGAATTTGTTTGTCAAAAAGGTCAATTTCAATCGCTTCCATTTCTGATTGATCTAATATTTTTTGAATAGATTGACTGTAATAGGTTTCATTATTTATGACTTTATTAAAACCAAAAAGCAACTCATCGAAAGTTAAATCATTTTTTATAACAAGGCCTAATGGGTTTATAGCGTCAATTATAGTTCTGATTTTCAGTAATTCCGTGTACATGGTAAGCAAAATAATTTTGCAATTTGGCATGTATTCATTCAATAATTTTGCTAAATCTTCTCCAGAAAAAATCCCTTTCTCATCATAAGACGGCATGCTAATATCTAAAAAAGCAACGTCAAAAGGTGAAGTTGCAGGGTTTGTGATTACATTATATCCTGATTCACAGTCTTTTGCTTCGGTAATAAAAAACTCAAATTGTTTAGGATTGTATCTAGTGATAGCATTTTTATAGCCTTGAATGATAAAAGGATGATCATCTACAATCAATATATTATTCTTAATTGTTATTTCGGTTGTTGATTCAAATGTCATTTATTTTAAATTTTTTAAATTGGTATTGTAACTGTAATTATTGTTCCTTCTCCTTTTTTTGATTGTATTTCAAAAACTCCATTGCATTCGTTAATTCTAGAAAGCATATTTTGCAAACCAATTCCTTTTTTTGCTTTTTTTACATTAAACCCGACACCGTCATCACTAATTTGTAAAAATAAATTGTCTATGCCTTTTTTAAATTCTACTTTAATGCTATTGGCATTCGCATACTTATTGATGTTTTGAAGAGACTCCTGAACAACTCTATATAAATTTATTTTAACCGCATTAGTCATTAAATCCCATTTAATGCTAGAATCAATAGAAGAAACCAATTTTGAATTATATGTCTTTTTTTGTTCTTCAAAAAGGTTGTCCACAATGGCGACGAAGTTATTAATTAATTCTGATTTTTCCCTACTCAAATCATGCGAAATTTCACGAATGTCTTGCTCTATATTTTTCAATTCTACGATATAGCTGTTTCGCTGTTTTGAGGCAAGTTCGTCGTTAAAGTTATTTAAGCTATCCAAATTCATACGCACACCAAACATTCTCCCTAGAACGCCATCGTGCAATTCTTGAGCCACGCGTTTTTTTTCTATTACACGAATGGTTTCTACATTATTTTGTTGTGAAATCATCAAATTGTAAATTTCCTCATTGGCTTTTTGTTGCTCTTGTTTGTATAAGAGTTCTCTGTTTTTGGCCTTTTGCGCCTTGATAATATACAAAAATAACCCCAAAATTAAAATAGATCCAAAGATGTACACCAAATTCCTGTTTTGAACTGTTAAATCGGTGTTTTCTTGTTTGATTTCATCCGTTTCATACTCAATACGTGAAAATTTATCTGCAATTTTGCGCTCTGACTTTTGCAAACTATCATTGATATGGATGTATTCTTTGTTGTATTCTGCTGCTTTTTGTGGTTCAATAATGGCTAATTGTTTTAGAGGTGCTAAAACATTTCTATAATTTTTAGAATTTCGAGCGGTTTGTAATGCTTCTTTTGAATATTGCAAAGATTTAGCCATTTCGCCTTTGGAAGCAAAATATTCAGACAAATGGAGTTGGCTAACCACAACTCCTGTTGTCAATTGCAAACTGTCTCTTAATTTCAAAGATTCATAAAACAAACCCGGAAGCCCTTTGGATTCATTTATTTTGAATCGAGAATAACCCAAGTTCTCTAATAGCAAAGCATATACAAATGGTTTGTACGCCAATAACTCTTTTTTTTGTTCCAACCCTTTTTCAAAATAAGGAATTGCTTTTTTATATTGAGTCATATTTAGATACACCAAACCCATATTATTCATCGAAGTAGCTCTAAATTGAAATTCAACTGGCGTTTTTTCATTGTTTATAGTTTTTAAAGCCTTTGCGTGATATTCAATTGCTTTTTCATATTCCCCTAATTCATTGTAAACTAATCCTAAAAGATTGTACAGTTCATATAAGATATCGTCTGCATTTTCACCTTTTATGACTCGTAACGCTTTGAAAGCAGAATTTTCACATCCCAAATAATCACTCTCATTGTATTGTAACTGAGCTTTGTTCAACCTTGTTCGGGCTAGATTATAATTCTCATTTTGTTGAAGATAAATTTTTTCGGCTTTAAAATAGTACAAAAAAGCAGTGTCTGAAATTCCCTGAGACACATAAT
Source organism: Flavobacterium sp. (assembly GCA_035433125.1). Taxonomy (GTDB): domain Bacteria; phylum Bacteroidota; class Bacteroidia; order Flavobacteriales; family Flavobacteriaceae; genus Flavobacterium. The sequence goes on along the minus strand of DAORUG010000110.1, from coordinate 555 downwards.
AGTCACCTAAATAGGAATAGGCTTTGGCAGTACTCACGGTATCTTTACTGTTAATGGCTTTTTCTAAAACAATCTGCGCAATTTCTTGGTATTTTTTCCAATCGTTCAAATTATAATAGCGGTTGGCAACCCTAAACAAGTTGGCTCTTTGTAAGGAATCATTTTCTTGATTTATAATAATTGAAAATGCTTTTTGAATATATTCTTGCCTTACTTTAGTGGTAGAACCAAAATCATTGGCTTTGGATAGATAAGTGGTAAGACTATCCTCGGAGGAAGTTGTCGTTTGATTCGCTGTATTCTTTTTGGTACATCCGAAGAAAACCAACAGCAATAGTAATACTATGTAGTAAATATTTTTCAATAGTTGTTTTGAATTTCATCAAAAATACTAAAATAAAACTATTGACATAAAAAAAGGCTATCAAATAATTGATAGCCTAAATATTTTAGAAAATATAAAATTAAATTAGTGTAATTTATATTAGTCTAATCTAACTGTTCCTCCTGTTGCTCCTTGACCTGAAAGATCTAATCTTACAGTTCCTCCTGTTG
>DAORUG010000109.1:0-10126 GCA_035433125.1 Flavobacterium sp. | reverse complement strand
GCTTTTTGGAACCGGAGAGATAGGTAGAAACACTTGCGAAAATTTAGTGAAACATACTAAAAACGAGCAAATTACTTTAATAAACAGAACCAAAAGTACCGCTGAAATTCTAGCAGGAAAATTGAATTTAATTGTAAAAGATTATTCCGATTTACATCTCGAATTACAAAAAGCCGATGTTTTAGTTGTGGCAACTGGTGCTCAGAATCCAACTATCGACAAAACTTTGTTGAATTTAAAAAAGGACCTTTTGGTCTTGGATTTATCTATTCCAAAAAATGTGAATGCCGATGTGCAACAAATTCCTGGAGTGACTTTAATTCATATGGATTATTTGTCGCAAATGACCGATGATACGCTCGAAAGAAGAAAACAACACATTCCAGCGGCCGAAGCCATTATTGAGGATATGAAATTGGAATTGAATACTTGGATGAATGGCCGAAAATATGCGCCAACGATTCACGCATTGAAAGCTAAATTGAACGATATTGTTGCTGGAGAATTGACTTTTCAACGTAAAAAATTATCCAATTTTGACGAAGAACAAGCGGAACTAATTACTTCCAGAATTATCCAAAAAATCACCAATCATTTTGCCAGTCACCTCAAAGACGAAAACACTTCGGTTGATGAAAGTATCGATTTTATAGAAAAAGTATTTCAAATAGGATTACAAACTCCTCAAAAAACAACTTCGCCAATCGAAGAAAAATACAAAATCACCCTCTCATAGTAAATATCTGAACAAACCTTAATATCTTTATGGTTTAAAAAAAAGAAAAAAAGGTTTAATGAATTCAAAAAAAACAATTCGAATTGGAACGCGAGATAGCGAATTAGCGCTTTGGCAAGCCCATACCGTTCAAAAAAAGTTAAACGATTTAGGCTATAAAACCGAAATTATTGCCGTAAAATCGCAAGGCGACATCATTCTCGACAAACCGCTTTACGAACTCGGAATCACCGGAATTTTCACGAAAACACTCGACATTGCTATGATAAATGGCCAAGTTGATATTGCCGTGCATTCGATGAAAGACGTACCAACAGCCTTGCCTATTGGGATTGTGCAAGCCGCTGTTCTCAAAAGAGCCAATACTTTGGATATTTTGGTTCACAAAGGAAACCTCGATTTTCTTGAAGGAAACGCAACTATCGCCACCGGAAGTTTGCGTCGTCAAGCGCAATGGTTGCATAAATATCCAAATCATACTATAGTCGATTTGCGTGGGAACGTGAATACTCGAATGCAAAAAATAAACGAAAGCGATTGGAGCGGAGCCGTTTTTGCAGCAGCAGGACTCGAACGCATCAACCTAAAACCTACCGATTTTATAAATCTCGATTGGATGATTCCTGCTCCAGCTCAAGGAGCAATGGTCGTTGTTGCGATGGGAAATGACGATTATACTTTGGATGCCGTTTCTCAACTCAATGATATCGAAACCGAAATTTGTACCTATATAGAAAGACAATTTCTGAAAACACTTGAAGGCGGTTGTACAGCACCAATTGGAGCATTAGCAAGATATTGCGAATTAGAAGACACTTTTGTTTTCAAAGGTTCTTTGTTATCTATTGATGGAAAACAGAAATTGGAAATCGAAAAAATTGTGCCTGTTGAAGAATGGAAAAAATTAGGTTTCAATTGTGCCAATGAAATTTTGGAAAATGGCGGAGCGGAATTGATGATTGCAATCAAAAATCAGCTTAAAACCAAATAGTTAACTATTTGAAAAATTTGTTACATTTGTATAATTGTGAAAAATGCTAAAAGATGAACTCCAAAATATCATTCTCGGAAAGAGCCAAACTAGCCCAGAATCTCTTGTCCAAACAGTTGCCAGTTTCCTTAGAAGAAGCCAAAGAGCAAGCCCAATGGCTAAAGAAGATAAGCAGTACAAACAAAAAGAAACAGAGAACTTAATTGATTTTTGCACACAAAATAAGCTTTGGGTGGACTATAAAGTAAACTTTGATTTGTTTGTTTCGGAAGGAGCGGAGCAAAAAGTGTATATCAAGAATGACACCACGGTATATAAGCTCAATGATGCTATTTATTATACCCATTGGCTCGATTATTTTACCAATTTAGCACTCAATAATTATTTTTTTCCAGACACCTCCTATACATTAGTTGGCTTTTGTTTTTTGGAACAAACCCTATACGCATTAGTAGAACAGCCTTTTGTCAAAGCAAATCAACCAACAAATCTAGAAGAAGTAAAGGAGTTTATGAAATCAAACGGATTTGAAAATACTAGAAATAACGACTATTACAACGCCAGTTTAGGCATCATTCTAGAAGATTTACACGATGAAAATGTATTGACACAAGACGGTATTTTATATTTTATTGACACTGTTTTTTATCTAAAACAATAGAAAACACTATTTATTCACCAATTGATTATTGCTTAAAAACCAATTAATGACCCAGTTGAACAAAGATATTTCGCCAGATGCTTACAACGAATTTCTTTCGGTTGTGGCTACTGCTGTTCAACAACATCGGGTGGAGGCGATTCAGTCGGTGCAAACAATTTCCAATCAACTGTATTGGAACATCGGCGAATTGATTATTCAAAAGCAATTAGAATTTGGTTGGGGAAAATCGGTTATTTTATTATTGAGCCAAGATTTACCCAAGTTAATTGGAGAAGGAGTGAGTTGGTCTCCCCGAAATCTTCAGTTTATGAAGCAATTGGTTGGGGAGTATTCAAATGTGAACCAAGCTGGTTCATATTTAGAGAACACAAATATGAAACCGACGGTTTCACATTTAGAAAATACAAATGTGAAGCAGGCTGCTTCACAATTAGAAAACACAAATGTGAAACAGCCTGCTTCACATATGGAATATGTTAAAAAATTGGCTCTAAATACACCTTGGTATCATAATATTTTAATTCTTCAAAAGGTAAAAGACCCTAAAGCAAGAGTTTTTTATTTAGAACAAACCATCAAAAACAGATACAGTCGAGCGGTTTTATTGCATCAAATAAAAGCGAACGCCTACGAATATTATATATCAAAACCAGCACAACATAATTTTGCAAAAGCTTTGCCCGAACATTTTCAGGAACAAGCACGAGAAAGTATCAAGAGCGTTTATAGTCTGGATTTTCTAGACATCAACAAACCCGTTACCGAAAAAGCGTTAGAAAGCACAATGGTCGAAAACGTAAAGCGACTGATGCTAGAATTAGGTTACGGATTTTGTTTTATTGGCAACCAATACCGACTTTCGTTGGGCGAGAAAGACTATTATATAGATTTGCTTTTTTATCATAGAATATTAAAATGTTTGGTGGCTGTCGAATTGAAAGTAGTAGAATTTGAACCAGAGTTTGTAGGGAAACTTGATTTTTATTTGCAATTAATGGACGAACAATTGAAACAATTTGACGACCAACCCAGTATTGGGATTTTGCTGGTTCCAGACAAAGATCATTTAGAAGTAGAATACACTTTGCGAAATGCCAATAAACCAATAGGAGTTGCCGAATATATTTTGAGCAAACAATTGCCAAAAGAATTAATTGGTAAATTACCAACATCAGAAGAGTTTCAACGTGTTTTAATTCCTGAAACAAAAACAAAGAATAAAAAATGAGTAACCAAATCAATATTCTATCCACAAAAACACTTTTGAGTCATCAAAAGCAAACCTTGTTGGATGCAGGTTTTTCAGTTGCCGAAGCCAATTTTATCAAAACGGAAAACTCGGATTTTGATTTAAAAGAAATCAACGACAACCTGATTTTTACCAGTCAAAATGCGGCTCAAAGCGTATTGCTACATCCAAAAAGTAATGAATTAAAATCCAAGACTGTATTTTGTGTAGGTATAAAAACCAAAGCTTTATTAGAAGAAAATGGTTTTAATGTGGAGGTTTACGTAGATTACGCTTCCGATTTGGCAGAAATCATCACTTTGATTTATTCCAACGAAAGTTTTACTTTTTTCAGCGGAAATTTGCGAAAAGAAACTTTGCCAAAAGCTTTAAAAGCAGCCAAAGTCAATTTCAATGAAATTCAAGTGTATGAAACGACTTTGACACCACAAAAAATAAAAACACCAGTCGATGGAATTCTGTTTTTCAGTCCGTCGGGAGTGGAAAGTTATTTGAAGGATAACAAAATAAAAAACGAAATTTGCTTTTGCATTGGCGAAACCACGGCAAGCACATTAGATAAAACAACCAGAAATATAATAGTCGCAGATCAGCCTTCGGTTGATAACGTGATTGAGGATGTAATCGAAGAATATAAATAACAGATTTTATACCTGACAGGTTTCAAATAAAACAAAACAAACAAAAAATGATAAAGAACGATTTATTTTTAAAAGCACTAAGAGGAGAAACTGTTGAACGCCCACCCGTTTGGATGATGCGTCAAGCCGGAAGATATTTGCCAGAATTCAGAGCATTGCGTGATAAATATGATTTTTTCACCCGTTGTGAAACGCCGGAATTGGCCGCAGAAATCACGGTACAACCTATTCGTAGAATTGGGCCAGACGCTGCGATTTTATTCTCAGATATTTTGGTGGTACCAAGAGCAATGGGAATTCACGTAGAATTGAAAGACAATTTGGGACCCATTATCCCAAATCCAATTCGCACGATGGAACAAGTCAATCAAGTTTTTGTTCCAAACATTCAAGAAACTTTGGGTTATGTGATGGATGCCGTAAAATTGACCAAAGAAATGTTGAACGATGAGGTGCCATTAATTGGTTTTGCCGGTTCGCCTTGGACAATTTTCTGTTATGCAGTAGAAGGAAAAGGTTCAAAAAGTTTTGATACTGCCAAAGGATTTTGTTTTTCAAATCCAGTTGCGGCGCACACTTTATTGCAAAAAATCACTGATACGACCATTTTATATTTGAAAGAAAAAGTAAAAGCAGGTTGCGATGCCATTCAGGTTTTCGATTCTTGGGGAGGAATGCTTTCGCCAGTGGATTATCACGAATTCTCTTGGAAATACATCAACCAAATTGTTAATGCCTTGGCAGATGAAACACAAGTCATTGTTTTCGGAAAAGGATGTTGGTTTGCGCTTGGAGAAATGGGGAAAAGTAGAGCTGCTGCACTTGGAGTAGATTGGACTTGCACGCCACGAAATGCCCGCTATTTGTCAGGAGGAAATATCACTTTGCAAGGAAATTTCGATCCGTCAAGATTGCTTTCGCCAATTCCTGTGATCAAGAAAATGGTTCACGAAATGATTGACGAATTTGGAAAAGATAAATACATCGCCAATTTAGGTCACGGAATTTTACCAAATATTCCTGTAGACCACGCCAAAGCATTTGTGGATGCGGTGAAGGAATATAGACAAAAGTAGTTTTCAAAAATGCTGAACAAAGGCTTAAGAGATCAGGAAAGTATTCGGATAGACAACATTCTGAAAGTATTGCATTCTCTGACTTTTGTGCCTAAATTTTGGAATTTAGAAGACTTGTTGCCTCTCGAAAATGAATTAAAAGATTTGGGAATGAATTTAGAAAGTCTAAGTGATTTCGACGAAAAGCAATTGATTTCTCACTTGGAACGACTTCATTTTGATTGGAATCATTTCGAAATATTTGCCGATTTTTTAATCGCATTTTCAAAAGAAAGTCAATTTAATTTTTCAGAAAAAGCAATTGCCATTTACGATTATGTTCAAAAGGAAAGCAAGGTTTTTTCTTTGGGAATATTTAATAAGATAGCTACTGCGAAAGCGAAATTATAATGAAAACCCTTCAAGGTGAATTATGTTAAATATAAAATTATGACCAAAGAAACTGCCATTAAACTATTTGAACAAAAACAAATTCGTTCCGTTTGGAGCGATGATGAGGAAAAATGGTATTTTTCTATTGTTGATGTAATAGCGGTTTTAACAGAAACACCAAATGCTCGAAAATATTGGAGCGTTTTAAAAACACGTCTTAAAAAAGAAGGAAGTCAGTTGGCTACAAATTGTAGTCAACTGAAATTACAATCTTCGGATGGAAAATTTTATAATACCGACGTTGCCGATACCGAACAATTGTTTCGATTAATTCAGTCGGTTCCATCAAAAAAAGCAGAACCTTTCAAACTTTGGTTGGCTCAAATTGGTCGTGAAAGAATTGATGAAATTGAAGATCCAGAACTTGGTTTTGACAGACTTATGGAAACCTATCTCAAAAAAGGATATTCCAAAGAATGGGTAAATCAACGATTAAAAAGTATTGAAGTAAGAAAAGATCTTACAGATGAATGGGACAAACGAGGCGTAAAAAAAGGACAAGAATATGCGATTCTTACTGATGAGATTACCAAGGCTTGGAGCGGTTTGTCGGTCAAGCAATACAAGAATCATAAAGGCTTAAAAAAGGAAAATTTGCGAGACAATATGAGTAACCTTGAATTAGTACTCAATATGTTGGCAGAAGCTACTACAACAGAAATTAGCAAGGAAAAGAAACCTAAAAACTTTGTGGAAAACAAAAAAATTGCCAAACAAGGAGGCACAATTGCTGGAAATACACGTAAGCAAATTGAAGAAAAGACAGGTAAAAAAGTTGTCAACACCTTGAATACTGCTGATTATTTGGAACAGAACAAGGAATTAGAATAATGAAAAATAAATTTTACCAATACATACAAAACCTTCAAGACCAAATCTGTGCAGGATTGGAAGATGTTGACGGCACGACCAAATTCCGTGAGGATATTTGGGAACGACTAGAAGGCGGAGGCGGACGAACACGCGTAATAGAAAACGGAAAAGTTTTCGAAAAAGGCGGAGTCAATATTTCGGCAGTACACGGAAAATTACCGGATTCGATGCAAAAATTGTTCAACGTTGGCGAAGCCGATTTTTTTGCCTGCGGATTGAGTTTGGTTTTGCATCCAAAAAGCCCAATGGTGCCAACGGTTCACGCCAATTGGCGCTATTTCGAAATGTATGATGAAAACGGAAATGTAATCCAGCAATGGTTTGGAGGCGGACAAGATTTAACGCCTTATTATTTGTTTGAGGAAGACGCAAAACATTTTCATCAAACTTGTAAAACCGCTTGCGATAAACATAATCCTGATTTTTATCCAAAATATAAAAAACAATGTGATGAGTATTTTTGGAACGCACATCGCAATGAAGCCCGAGGAATTGGCGGATTATTTTTCGATTATTGCAAAGCAAATGAGCAAATGTCAATGGAAAATTGGTTTAACTTTGTTACTGAAGTGGGCAACAGTTTTTTGGAAGCATACGTTCCAATTGTCGAAAAAAGAAAAAATTTACTATATTCGGAAGCCAATAGAACTTGGCAGGAAATCCGTCGAGGTCGTTATGTCGAATTCAATTTAGTTCACGACAAAGGCACGTTATTTGGTTTAAAAACCAATGGTAGAATCGAAAGTATTTTGATGAGTTTACCGCCACACGTACAATGGGTTTACGACCATCATCCTGAAAAAGGAAGTGAAGAAGAAAAATTATTGAAAGTATTAGTAGAACCAATAGATTGGATATAAATTAAACCATTAAGGAATTAAGAAAAATTAAGTCAAACTCTTAATGAAACTTAATACCTTAATGGTAAAAAAAGCAAAAAATATGTTCCCATTACAAAGAGGCCGCAGATTAAGAACCAACGAAAGCATTCGCTCATTAGTTAGAGAAACGACATTAAGTCCAACCGATTTTATGTTTCCGATGTTTATTGCCGAAGGCGAAAATGTAAAAGTCGCTATTCCTTCGATGCCGGGAATCTTTCGTCGTTCGATTGATTTAACTGTTGAGGAAGTCAAAGAAATTTATGCTTTAGGAATTCGTGCCGTAAATATTTATGTAAAAGTAAGCGAGAATTTGAAAGACAATGCCGGTGTCGAAGCATGGAATCCAAACGGATTGATGCAACAAGCTATTCGTGCTATCAAAGCGGCTTGTCCTGAGATGATTGTGATGCCCGATGTGGCTTTAGACCCCTATTCTATTTATGGTCACGACGGAATTATTGCCAATGGCGATGTCGAAAATGATTCAACCAACGCTGCTTTGGTAAAAATGGCGGTTTCTCATGCCCAAGCTGGTGCCGATTTTGTTGCGCCTTCCGATATGATGGACGGTCGTGTCTTGCGTTTGCGTGAAGGATTGGATGCCGCAGGATTTCACAATGTTGGAATTATGAGTTATTCGGCCAAATATGCTTCGGCTTTTTACGGCCCTTTCCGAGATGCTTTGGACAGTGCGCCACGCGAAGCGGATGTAGAAGTTCCGAAAGATAAAAAAACCTATCAAATGGATTATGCCAACCGCATCGAAGCCATCAAAGAAGCTTTGTCGGATGTCGAAGAAGGAGCCGATATGGTGATGGTAAAACCTGGAATTGCTTATCTTGACATCGTTCGCGAAGTCAAAAATGCTGTGAATGTTCCTGTTACCGTTTTTCAGGTTTCGGGCGAATATGCAATGGTCAAAGCCGCTTCCGAAAGAGGTTGGTTAGACCATGACAAAATAATGATGGAACAATTAATGTGTATTAAAAGGGCTGGAGCGACTTTAATTTCTACTTATTTCGCCAAGGAAGCCGCAATAATTTTAAATAAATAAAATATGAAAAAATTAATAGTACCAATGTTATTAGCAGGAATGCTAACTATAGTTTCTTGTAAAAAAGACGGTTCAGAAGAATCCTTTGGCAAGCCAGAAACAACAACAACTGAAACAACTGAAACAACTTCCGAAGTTCAAAAACCGGAAGATTTAGGCGCCGAAATTTTCGCTGGAAAAGGAGCTTGTGTTGCCTGTCACAAACCCGATGTAAAACTCGTTGGGCCTAGTTTGCAAGACATTGCCAAAATCTATAAAGACAAAAACGGCGATATGGTAACTTTTCTTAAAGGAGAAGGTGAGCCCATTGTAGATCCAACACAATATGCAGTGATGAAAGCAAACTTTGCTATTACAAAGACTTTTTCGGATGAAGAATTGAAAGCTTTGGAAGCTTATGTTTATTCCCATTTGAAATAATATTATCTTATTTTGTTTTAGGATTAGGAGCTAGTTCCTGCTGTCCACTATATCTTTTGTGGCGAACCCCGCCACAAAAGGATGCCGTTTCCATCAGGGCTAAAAAAACTAAACCATTTCAATCGAGATGGTTTTGTTTTTTAACAAATCTTTCTTTGTGAACTTTGTGCCTTCTTTGTGAACTTTGTGGTTAATTTTTTTATTTTTATAATATGGAAACCACTTACATCAAAACACCGTTAGGAATCGCTAAAATTATTGGAGATGAAGATGGCATTTCGATTATTTCCGTTTCTGATGAAGGAGATTCTTCTTCAACAATTCCAATGGTTTTACAAGAAGCCGTTTCGCAACTCAACGATTATTTCGAGGGAAAAAGAAACGATTTTACCTTCAAATTAAATCCATCGGGAACCGAATTTCAACAAAAAGTTTGGAAAGGTTTACTCGAAATTCCTTTTGGAAAAACGATGTCTTATTTAGAATTGTCTAAGAAATTAGGTGATGTCAAAGCCATTCGTGCTGTGGCTTCGGCCAATGGAAAAAATCCACTTTGGATTGTCGTTCCTTGCCATAGAGTCATCGGAACCGATGGTTCGCTCACGGGTTATGCAGGCGGATTGTGGCGCAAAAAATGGTTGTTAGAACACGAAAATCCTACGAATCAAGGGAGTTTGTTTTAAAAAAGAGAGAAATTGAACGAAATTTCATTAATTTAAATTTAATTGAATACAAAATTTGACTAAATTTAGAACTTCAAAAATTTGCGAAATTCGTGTTTAAATAAATCTTTATGATAGAAAAAATCAACCTCAACAACATTCTGTTTCTCGACATCGAAACCGTTCCGGAAGTAGCCGATTTCAATCAGTTGGATGACGAAATGAAAGCACTTTGGGAACATAAAACTCAATACCAACGCAAAGAGGAATATACACCCGAGGATTTTTATGAAAGAGCCGGAATTTGGGCCGAGTTTGGGAAAATTGTATGTATTTCGGTTGGTTATTTTACCACAAAAGGCGACATTCGGAATTTTAGAGTTACTTCCTTTTTTGGAGAAGAAAAGAAAATTCTACACGATTTTATTAATCTTTTGAACAATC